>QQUB01000631.1 GCA_008501835.1 Bacteroidota bacterium | reverse complement strand
CCCGCCAATAATGTCGATCCACACCCAATTGTATTGACCGCAGTCGTTAGCCACAAGAGTTGTGTTGATGTCCAGGTCATCTGCACCATTATTAATTGTAACGGTTTCTACATCTGTACACCAATTGCCATCCAATAGAGTGAACGTGTAAGTTCCGGAAGGCAGGTTGTTAATGGTATGGGTTGAAGAGGTTGTTGTGATTGAACCGGAAACCGGTCCGGTCCAGGTAATTTGGTAATCAGGAATGCCGTCGATAACATTGGCGATAATTGTTCCGAGTTCACCACACTCACCGTCGATGCCCGTTAGGGTCAATAGCTCAACGGGAGCATCATAAATAGTAACGACTTCGTATGTTGTACAACCGTGAATATCTGTAATGGTTATGGTATAAACTCCCGGCGGCAGGTCTATAATTTCAAAGCCATTGGTTTCGGTAGTTCCCGAACCATTCTCTGGTCCTGTCCATGTAATGGTGTACGTTGGCCATCCGCCAATGATGTCGATCCATACCCAGTTGTATTGTCCACAATCATTGACAACCAAAGTGGTATTAATGTCAATGCCTCCTTCGCCGTTATTGAGTGTAACAATCTGGTTGTCAAAACATCCATTTTCGTCCACTACGGTAATGTAATACGTTCCGGAAGGCAGGTTGGTAATAGTATAGAAACTGTTATTGGTAGTAACAGAACCGGAAACCGGCCCTGACCAACTAACGGTGAAAGTTGGAGTTCCTCCATTGATTCCCACATGAATACTGCCATCTTCACCACACTCTCCGTCGATAGCAATTGCAGTAATATCCAGGTCTTCAGTTGCAAGAATCGAAATGTAATTATCTACAGAACAACCATTGGCATCGGTCACCCATATCGAGTACTCTCCCGGTGGCAGATCGGGAATTTCATAGGTGGATTGATCTGTGGTAACTGTTCCTGAAGCAGGGCCGCTCCACATGATTGAGTACGGTCCTGTTCCATTGGAAAGATAGACAAAAATACTTCCGAGATAACCACAGTCGGCATTGGTGCTCGAAAGCGCTAATTGCAGCTGATTATCCTGGATAACGGTCACCTCCATAGTACCGGTACAACCATTGGCATCGGTAACGTGAACCCAGTAGGTTCCTCCTGGCAGGTCATTTATAGCCATGCCGTTATTGTTAATCGTTGTGCTTCCTGAAACAGGTCCCGTCCAACTGACATGATAAGGAGATGATCCTCCAAGGATATCGAGCCAAATACCCCCCAATTGATTACATACGCCATCGATGGAGATGGCATTTAAGGTGAGTTCTTCTCCCGAGTTGTTTACCTGGACTACCACGTAATCAGAGCACCAATTAGCATCTTCTACAAGGACCTGGTAAGTGCCAGAAGGCAGATTATCAATAGTGTAATTGTCGTTAGCCGTGGTTGTACTGCCATTAACCGGACCATTCCAACTTATGTTGTATGGGGCGGTACCGTAATCAATATCCAGTAAAATACTTCCTAAATCTCCGCAAATGCCGTTAACCACTGTGGCTGATACATCCAGGTTAGATTCTCCGACAACCACAACTTCTGTATAAATACACCAGTTTCCATCTTCAATGGTTAGTGTATAGGTTCCTGCAGGCAGGTTTATGATATTGAATGAAGAATAATTTGTTGTCGTTATTCCTGAAACCGGTCCGGATAGCAGGATGGTGTAAGAAGGAATTCCGTCAAATGTTTCGATATGGATATATCCCAAACCACCACACGATCCCGGGTGGGAAGTGGCTTCAAAATAGAAATTACCACTGTCAACTCCGATGTCAAATGTTTGGGAAACAGAACAACCATTGGCATCAGTAACGTAGATGGTATAATTACCTGCAGGCAGGTTTTCAACATCAAAAGTAGAGGTGTATGAGGTTAAATTTGCATTTTCAGGACCAAGTACAAGAATGTTGAAGGGGGCAACACCATTGGTAATCCAAACACCCACAGAACCCATGTCCATGCATACTACATTACTGGTTTCGAGGTATAGGTCGAGATTGCCCGAAGAGGTAACTGTCACTGATTCCGAAACGGAACAACCCAGGGCATCTGTTTTGGTAATGGTATAATCTCCGGCAGGGAGATTGTAAATCGTGCAGTCGTTGCTATAAGTGTAAAAGCTTCCTGAAACCGGTCCGGAATAATGGATGATGAATCCGGGGGTTCCTCCAGAAGATACGATATGAATGCTGCCATTATTCTGGCCACATCCGGTAGGTGTTGAAGAAACTTCCGTGAATTCGAAATCACAGGAAGAGGAACAATCCACATTTAAGGTGTAATCTCCTACTCCGCCATTGTATCCATCGACGACCACATAATAAGTGCCGGCTTCGAGCCAGGCGGTGATGGATTCGTCATTGGTCCCTGAATTCTGGCTATAATCGATGCAGTCTCCTCTGTCACATGAGCGAAGGAGGAACAACTCCAGGTTAGCCGTCAGGCCGGTCATATCAATAGTTACCTGTCCGGCTTCTATAGTAGTGAAATAATGAACCATTTCAGGACCATTGTTTTCCACATTCATTACATTACCATCACAGCCATAAAGTGACACATCATCGTTACCATAGATGTTGTTTCCCTGGAAAGGTACACCGCACTCTAATGGTTGAGCATCTCCGCAATATAGATAACCACAATTAACTTCGATCCTATAATCTCCTTCAGAGGAAGCGTATTGGCCATCTACTACAATATAATAGGTGCCAAGCGGAGCATTTTCCAGCAGAATACCTTCATTGTTTGTATATGAATTACTGGTTGTGCTTGATTCAAGACATGTTAACTGGCTGCAATTATCAGCAAGCAGGAAAAGGTCGAGGTCAAGTCCGGGAGTCATGATCTCCAGGCCGATCTGTAAATCCCCGGCAGTGGTTTTGGTAAGCATGTAAACCTTTTCTGGCCCCTGGAAGGAACTGTTGCTGCAACCTGGATAATATTGTATTTGGTTGCCCATGCCAACAGTGGTCTCATAAGCAAGAAAGTCGCCACACTGGATAGGTACGGCTTCATTACACCAGGAAGAACTTGATCCGCAAACGCCATAAGTATAATTCAAGACCCCGGCAGCTTCAGCATAGCAGGAATTGGAATAGGTCACATTGTTACACCCGCAAACAGGGTCGTATTCAGTTACACAAATGGCATCAGGGTCCATGTTTTCTGCATCAATACAAACATCGTCACAAACTCCCTGTGTATAAAAAGTAATACCACTGGCTTCTGCAAGACAGGCGTTGAGGTAAGTTACTCCGTTACACCCACAAACCGGATCATATTCTTCAGAACATTCAAGCGAAATTACACCGGTAATTTCATCCACAGTTGTGCCATCACTGGTGACGATGTAATTCGGATCAAAACAACTGCTGCTACAGGAGCCGCTCGTGTAGTTGGTCACTCCGGCTGCCTCTGCAACGCAGGAATTTATATAAGTGATTCCGTTACACCCACATACCGGATCATATTCATCACCACAATCGGCATCAGGATTAATCAGGTCAGGATTTATGCAGTCCCCAAAACAGACACCGTCGGAATACTCTGTTATTCCCGCAGCTTCAGCATAACAACTGTTGATATAAGTTACGCCATTTGCACCACATACAGGAGCAATGACATCCGGGCAATTGAAGTTATTTGAACTTCCGGTGACATTTATTGAAGCTCCTTGTGGGAATAAAGAATATTGATTCATTGCCAGATCCACCAACATTATATCGGTAAAGGTCAGGTTTAAGGAAGCAGGTAAAGCCAGGTCCGAATCATCTACAAGAGTGAAGGCGATGCTGCCAATATTTCCGAAACCGTTGAGGTTATATGGGATGACTCTGGCAATGGTTATTTCAACAATTCCGTTCCCGGAATCATTTTTTACAATTTGACGAGTTAGTCCGCCTCCCTGAGGGTCAATCCAGGCATCAGGTGATTTGTCAAAAGTGATACCTCCTTCAACCAGATTAGGGTCATAATTGATTTTAAAGCTTATTCCGAAGAATTGTTGCACAGGAAATGCTTCGGATCCAAGATTGAGGTCCAGTTGAAGTTGGGAACCAGGCGAAGCTTGAGATATCTGCGAAGCAATTTCCAGCGGAGGGTGTATGCCTTCCTGTCCTGTTTGTGGGAAGACAACTTCGCTGATTTGGCCATGGATCTGACCATAATTATTTAAGATGCCGTCGGTGATATCATCATCAGAAATATATCCGTCGCCGTTGGCATCTGCATAAGCTGTGTTCATTGAAATTCCGGGAAGGGTGGTGTTCCAGGGTGTTCCCATGGGCTGTTCGACCCAGTTATTGGAAGCATTGGGTCTTTCCGGTCCGGAAGTCCAGAATTTTGTACCCAGGTATAAAAGATCTATCCCGGTAACTTGTCCGTTATTGTCAATATCTCCCGGCCAGATCATTTGGCCGGACACGGAAGTTGGGTTCATTCCAAACAATAGAATGATAATGGTAATGAGTGTAAATGATTTGTTCATTGTGTAACTTTCTTATAATTAGTAATTGGGATACCGCCAAAATTTCACTTCTGGTCGGTTTACAACATAAACATGCCTATTATTGAGTTTGCAATAATCCTAAAAATGTCCATCCTCTTGACGAGGCTGGTAAATTTGTTTCAGAAAACGGACGGAAAATTCCCATTTGACCAAGGCCAAATAGGGAGGGTAGATTATTTAGTGGGTTTAGCAAGGAAGGGAACAAATCACTTCCGTCACAACCCATGTTATGACGGAGATTTCATTGTAAAGATACGTAGAAATACAAAAAACGTTGCGACCTCAACGGATTATTTGGAATATCTATTTATACAAATTCATAAGTTTTTGGTAGTCAGTAGCATACATGTCTTTGCAGACTGAAAAGGCCCGGTGAAAAATTTTCACCGGGCCTTTTAAAATTAGCCATAAAGGGGCTTAATTGTTCTTTTTCTTTTTAAAGTCACCACGTTTCCAGGCATCAAAGAAGTCCTTCCATGCTACCGGGTTGAAGATATTCATAGGAGGCGTTTGCCCAACGTAATAAGTTTTTCTTGCTTGTTGACGCAGGTAATAACTCGTGTTTTCAACACCATCTGACGGGACGGCATTTCTCATTTGAGCCAGGTGATCGTTGGCGAGGTTTTCGGCAGCTTTTTCCTGAAGTTCGTGCGTCACATCCATGGCCAGGAATTCGAGTTTGAAGTGGTCTTTGCTCGGCCAGGGGAATACCACCGTTTCAGGTAGATTCACAGTGTCTTTAGTCATGAGCTGGACCAGGGAGTATCTGTCATCTTCCATATCTTTGGGTATCTGGAATTCTACGGTCTTGTATCCTAAAGCTGAGAAAACAACTATGTCTCCTTTTTCAACGACAACAGAGAAAAAGCCATCAAAATCAGAGTAGGTTCCTCTACCTTTTTCTTTGACAAGAATGTTGGTATAAGGAATAGGGAATAATTGGTTTGTACTCCCATCTAACACCATTCCAGAGAACTGGATAATGGCAGGGCTCTCCTGGGCTGTCAGAAGTCCGGTAAAACCGATCAGGGTTATTAAAAGAACTAAAAATTTATTTTTCATAGTTTACATTTCAATTCAGTTATTGAATCTTCAATCGCTCAATATCAGGTCAGAGTAACCGGTGGGTTTGTTCCAACCTCTTTAATAAGACGATAAAAAGCCTCAATTGGTTTGATAGCAAAGATAAAAAAAACGGGAACACCAATAAATACTGGTTGTTCCCGTTTTTCGGATTTAATTTTTAGGACCCCTGGGCGATTGTTAAGGTTTTACAATAGTCGAATGTCTTTTAAGGTAAAGAATTAGAGATTGATTAACTGCCAGGTCTTTGTTCTTTAAGTGATTCCACTTCATTATATCTTCAACACTGCAACCGAAGAGCAATGCAAGTGTCTCGATATTGTCACCAGCTACGGTAGTGTAGGAAGTTTTCAGTGTTCCTTCACCAAGAGCTATTGCATCACCGGAAGCTTTTACCTTTTTGTTCAGGAAGGTACGGAAAGATTCTGCAGCATAAGCAGGCAATACTACGTAGTGGCCTTTGTTGCTGGCAGGAATCGTGTTTCCGAGGTATCCCGGATTCAGTTTCTTCAACATGTCCCAGCTAATGTTGGTAGCTTTGGCGATGTCAGAGAATCTGAGGGTGGTATGTGTGACAAATGTACGAGTATCCTGTAAGTCATAAGCAGGATATTTCGGTGCCATGTCATGTTCGTCGTAGTAGTTCACCAGGTATGCAGCCGCAATATATGCAGGAACATAACGCTGGGTTTCTTTCGGTAAGTATTTGCTGATTTCCCAATAATCATCACAACCAGCATAACGGATAGCCTTTTTTACACGGCCAGGACCGCAGTTATATGCTGCCATTACCAAAGGCCAGTCGCCGAACTGATCGTACAACATGGAAAGCATCTTCACAGCTGCTTCTGTTGATTTGATAGGATCAAGCCTTTCGTCAACAGTACCATTAATGGTGAGTCCGAAATAGTTCGCAGAAGCAGGAACCATTTGCCACAAACCTGCAGCACCAGCGTGAGATTTCACACCAGGACGCAAAGTAGACTCTACCATAGGGAGATATTTAAGCTCCATTGGCAGGTTGTAAAGATTAAGGTAATGCTCAAAAATCGGGAAATAGAGGCTTGAACGGCCCAACATTGATTCAGATTCTCTCAAACCTAATACAACGTAGCGCTTAATGTAGGTTTTTACATTTTCATTGTACTTAGCCTCGAACGGTAAAGATAGCTGCCCGAGCCTTTCTTTGATCAGCTCGTCAGTGTTGGCGTCCCAGCTTTCAGCAAAAGCTGAGGCATCTGAGGCGCCTGGGATTAAATTGTTTGTACTAGCTTTCATCGCTAAAGGAAAAACCAATAGCGTGATCACTAATGTCCATAGGAGTTTCATTTTTCAAGATTTAGTTTTTCATTATCAAGTGAATTCAAATGAAAAAGGAGGAGTTTTTTCAAATGACAGCCTCAACAATGAATAAATTAATTAGTGTAGTTTAAATGAATACCATAACCAACACACTAATTAGGGGTCCTTTTCATGTTCATACTATTTAAACGTATGATTTTTTGAAAAGTTACCCTGCTTACAAAAGCGGCAGCAAAGGTATTCGCTTCTCATAGAATAATCAACGGTTTTCGGCAATTGTTACCCCGAATACCAAATAATCATTGGAATACCCAATTTTAGTTATTTTTTTGTGATTGGAAATGGCTTAGACCTTATTGGAAGAATTGTTGAACAGGGATTTATTGACCAAATAACAAGAGATGAGCAGAATTTTATTTGGAATTCCTCAAAAAGTTGATTTTTGTCATGAAAAGTGTTAAAGAAATGTTAAAAAAATTAACATTTGAAACATTTTCCACTTAACAATCCGGTTACAGGTCTTTTAAATGCCCTGAAATTTTGTCCAAATCGGCTTTTTCATTGACATTAATAAGGGTTTTTTCATCTGCTACCTCCAGCAATTCAATAGCTGAATTGATCAGAACTTTTCTTGGACAGGAATATCCCTGTGTAAGGAACTGAAAAAGAATTGGGTAAGCTTTTGGTTCCCAAATGGCGATAAGCGGTTCGGGAAATTGAGAAACCGGGCTTTTAAACGCAGAAGCGGTTTTGGAAGGATTCCTGTTTTTGAGCAAAGAATCCAG
>QQUB01000089.1 GCA_008501835.1 Bacteroidota bacterium | reverse complement strand
TTAATTGACCATGAGATTGTTTGAACACCAAAGAAACGGCACTCCGATTTCGAAGGCATTGGTTTTCCCACATTCAATGACCTTTTCGATATTGGATTTATACCAATCCGTCAGTTGAGTTTTAACTGAATCAGGAGCAACATCAAATAGCGAATAATGCCCCAGGTTCATAAAGGGATATAATTCGTAGTGAAGCATGGTATCCCTGGCCATCCATCCATCATCTTTGATTATAGAGCTGTAATGAATAGCCTCCTGTAAATAGTTTTCATTACCTGATAGTTTATAAAGCTCTGCAGCAGCCCATTCCATGTCATCAGCCCAGGAATTTTCGTTATAACGATATGGCGCACCATAAGAATTCCCCTGTTGGTAACCCTCCCTGGATTTTCCCATATTGAAAAGTTCCTTGGCTGCTGTTTCACATCTTAGGGCAAAACCATCATCATATCCTAACCTTTTCCAAATCCTTGCTCCCAAAGCAAGTGCAGCCGCAGATCTTCCTGCAATATTGGATATGCCGGTGGCCTGGCTTTTCCACTTGCCCAGCCCCTGAGGTTCTCCAGTTGCAAAATAAGCCGGTCGGTAACTGTTGGGCCCCCAACCATATTCTGCATTATCCTTGTCAGGAAATTTAAATCCCCGATGGTCTCTGTCGTCTGCTATTTGATGAATGAGCCAGTCTTTTTTCGGGTGTAATTTCAACAACCAGTCCAATCCCCATTTTGCTTCATCCAGGATGTCTGGAATACCATTAGGATAAGGATGTCCCATTGCATCAAATCTATCAACAAAACTTTCAGGTGATAACTCGTAAGACATTAATAATCTGGCAGTTGCATTAGATGATGTTATCAGGTACTTCAACTGATCTCCAGCATCGTGCCAACCACCGGTAAAGTCATAAAAAGTAGAATCCTCAACAGGGCCGTCAAATAACCTGCCATCTTTTTGATGACACACTATATCAAAATAAGGGTTGTAACCACACCTTTGCTGTCTCATGAATCCAAGTGCATCAGATAACCAGCTTTTTTGATCAGGAACCCGGATACTAATCACAGGAGAGAAAATATCTCCAACTTTGATTTTGTATTCGCCTGGCCGGCTAATTGGTGTGAAATCATAACTGTACTGGAAAGCATATTGTCCCCAGGAGGTGCCTTTGGCAGATTTTAATTTGCCTTTGTACATGGTTTCTCCTGTCTTTGCATCGATTACATCAACACGATAATCCAATTCATGATCTGCCATCAATAAGCTGATTTTCGGATCGTTTGGATGGTAACCTGTTAGATTGTAACGGAAATGGATTTCCTGGGAAGTGGCACAAAGTGGGAAAAGGAAAAAAAGCAGTAAAATGTTTCTCATGTTTAAATAAAATAGGGTAGTGGTCCCTATTTAGTGATCCAACTACCCTTGTTTTTTTACAAATATTATTACAGAAGTAATTCTTCAAGCTTTGCTCTTAATTCGGCTCCGCGTAGATTTTTAGCAATGATTGTTCCTTCCTTATCCAGTAAAATGGTATGAGGAATCGCGCGAACAGCATACATTTTACCAACCTCATTATTCCAGCCATTTAGATCAGATACGTGGTACCAGGTAAGACTATCCTGTTTGATAGCTTCCAACCAGTTATCCCGTTTGGTATCAAAGGAAACACCGATGATCTCAAATCCCTTATCATGCAATTCATTATACAATTTCACGACGTTTGGATTCTCTGCTCTACATGGACCACACCAGGAAGCCCAAAAGTCTATCAGGACATATTTGCCCTGCAGGTCTGAAAGTGTTACGGGAGTACCAGTAGTATCATTTTGTGTGAAGTCAATGGATGGTTGCCCAACAGCAACTTTGCTCCATACCGCCGCCATTTTTTTCAATCTAATGGTATACCGGGAACTATCCACAGCTGGAGTAAATTGATCCAGGATGGATTTCATCTCATCGAGTTTTGAATCATCATAATAGGTACTGGTCGTCAGATAAGGCCCCAGTGGATTGTCCAGGTTTTCGTAGATTACCGATTTGGTATATTCATCACGTTCTGCTGCAATTACATCATAAATTGAATCTAATTCAGCTTCCATGGTTTTATCCTCAAGGCTATCGGCCAAGTCATATTTAGGATACAACGCACGAATCCGCTTTGTGAATGGTTCCATGCCTTCATTATAAGCTTCATACTTCAGGTGAGTAGGGGAGCCCTGCACATCAGCTTTATTGAGACTGTCCGCATTGGCTGAAATGACCATTTCGGCACCAGGTTCTGCAAAGAGCCGTATATAGCTCCTTCCTTGATCAACACTCAGATAGAACATTTCTGCCAGGGCGATTTTACCCTCCAGATCAAAAGTGTTTTCAAATACAACGGTAGAGTCCTCTACAACCCATTCTCCGTCAATTCTTTTCTGAAGCTTCACCAGGGCAGAGTCAGCATTTTCAATAGTACCGGAAATAGTAAAGGGTTCTGGTGTGAGCACTTCATTTTCCGTGCTACAGGCCGTAATGAAAAAAAGGAGTAGGCCTGCACAAAATATAATTAGCTTATTCATCATATAAGGTTTCAGTTAAAAATGTTTTTCAGCACAAAATAATCAATTTGCAAATTGAAAAGAACTGGACGGCAGAATTCCGACACAGAATAATATTATGTTAAATAGAAGAAAATCCTCAGAATTTAGCAATAGGGCAGCATAAAGCCATAATTGTGAAAGGGCTGAGAATCGCACAGAAAAAAATTCCTTGCCCGTGGTACAGGCTATTCGCTGTATTTTGGATAGGAAATTTACAGGTAATCTGTATCGTGGTCAATTATTTAAAACGCTCCATTGATTTCCTCTTTTTTCCTTTTTCAAAGAAGCTATGATATTCCAGGATGGTTGATTGAAATTATTACTCATACGTATGTTTCTCATTGTCTTTTACTTGTATTATATAGTCTGGATTTTCTTCTATTTGATTCCTATAATTTATATTATGTTAAATAGTAGTTTTTAATAGAATTCGCACCTTGTTTATTGTTCTCGTTTGTTCATCACCTCTAAACACCATTATGGTATCCAGATAATTATTCCTGCAACATAAACCTTTCCCCATAATCCTTATTATTTAAAAAACAGACCTCCTACCCTCTCTCAATAAAAATGAATTTATACAGCACCAAACATATTATCATATTTTGCTCAAATTGATATAAATGGAATAAACTTTGGTTTTTATCGCAAAAAAACGTATTTTAGTCGAACCAATCCAGACTTTCACGAAATAAACAAGCAAATTCTGCTTCACAAACTAAACTAATACTCCCTCCCACGCTTAGTTTATTTTTTTGACAGGTGAAAATACCTGTAAACGAAACTAGTAAAAATACTCTTTTCGTTTATTGGGAATTATCTGAATTTTGAATTATCCCCAGAAGTAAATACAGACGCATATTTGAATTGATTTCTACTGAAAATTTTTTCCACAACCCATGCCTTTCCCTAAGGCACCAAAATCGAACACCATGAGAAATCTAATCGTCGTTATTCTTTGTTTTGTATCTTCTATAATCGTTGCTCAGGACGTGCATGTTTGGCAAGGTGGTACACCTGGAAATGAAACCAACTGGGATGAACCAAAAAACTGGTCCAACCAAGAAGTTCCTTCGGAAGATAGTTACGTTGTTATTAAACTAAATAATACAGGCCACTACTCCCAGCCTGAAATTACCGGAAAGGTTGTGATCGCCTCTCTTGAATTACAGTCTAACGCAACACTCAAAATTCACCCTGCAGGAGAATTGCTCATTGATGGCACATATACTTACACAGAAGGCATTTCCATGTACGGCGGCAAATTGAATAATCTGGGAACACTGGAGTTGAACAATATTGACGTTTCTCAGACTAAAGTTATCGCCCTTCAGGCAATGAATGAAGGTAGGTTGATCGTAAACGGTAAAGTCCAAAACGAGCAATTCGTTTTTCAAGTAAGCAATTGATAGATTATAAATTACCCTGAGTTCTTCCATGAAGGCTCAGGGTTTCCTTTTCCTACCATATTGAATTCAATTCAAAAATCTCTCCTTTTACCAGCTCTCCCCCATTTGTACCATAAATTTGGATTGTTGAAAAATCCTCATTTGGGAAGAAGGTTTCTGTCATTACCACACTGCCATCATCTGCAAAAAGTTCTACCGAGGATTTGTCAATGTACAAATGGAACTTCAGGGTATCTGAGTCGTCTATCCTTGGTGCAGCATCAATACTTGCAAATTTTGGAGAAAAATCAACTTTCCCGGAGCGACTCCTGTCAATGAAATACTTATTCACAGAAGTTTCAAAATAAATATTGACTTGCTCTCCCTTATTGTTCTTAAGAAGAATTCCAAATTTTGAGTCTTCTCCGGCACCTTTCTTATTGAATTGAAGAATAACTTCAGCTGTACTATTGACAAGTGAATCTGCTATAGCCCTCTTTTCGTAAAATTCTATAGCTGGAATTTCTTTTTTACGTTTTCGTAATTCTTTAAGCTGATCAATCGGCTTAGAATTTAATCGGAGCCCTTTCACGGTGTTTTCCAATATTAGTTTTCGGGGAATTGTCATGGAACTGCGCCACCTTTCTGTGGGCACTTGTTGAGCATAATCCCAATTACTCATCCAACCTATCAGAACAAAAGTGTTATCAGGTGTGTTGGACCACGTCACGCCAGCGTAGTTATCTCTTCCGTAATCCATCCACAATGTTTTACTAAGTCCCCCGCCCGTTTTGAATTGCTCGTCAATTTCGAAAGTTTTTCCATCAAAATCACCTATAAAATATTGTATGCCTGATCCACCATTAGGGCCCATGGGATTAATGGAAACAATTAGGACCCACTTTTTCTCATTTGTTCCCTCGATGGGTATTTCGATTAAGTCCGGACATTCCCATTTACCTCCCTGTGTTCCGTAAGTATATCCAAACTCTCCGGTCTGCTCCCAATCGATCAAATTCTCCGAAACAAAAAATTTCACATGATCAGGGATGATCGTTTCATTGTCATTGGAAGCTACAATACTCATAATCCACTTTTGGGAAGGCCGATGCCAAAACACCTTTGGATCCCTGAAAGCATTTAAATTAATGTCAAGAACAGGATTGCCCTCATATTTTGTCCAGGTTCTCCCTTTATCAAGACTAAAAGCAATTCCCTGACGCTGTGCAATACCTTTTTCATCTTCCCAGCCAAATGTGAAAATGGCTACCATTGGGGGGATTTCACCATCTCCAAAGCCTGAAGTGTTATTATAATCGATCACTGCACTTCCGGAAAAATAATACCCTAGAGAATCCGGATATAAAGCTATCGGAAGATGTTCCCAGCGTATCAGATCTTTGCTTACCGCATGCCCCCAATGCATTGGCCCCCAAACGATACCTTCAGGGTAATATTGATAAAAAAGATGGTATTCATCATCATAATACACCATTCCATTAGGATCGTTCATCCATTTTTTTTCTGGTGTAAAGTGGAATTGTGGTCGATGCTGTTCGTCATACATATTTTCTTCCATACCTTTTTTTGAGGAATTCAATTCATTGGAATTACAGGAGAATAATAGGATGACTCCAATGCTTGCAAATAAGTAACCGGCAAGAGCAACCGTGATTGTCCATCTTCTACTCATAAATAGTAATGATTATTCCTGTTAAACCCGGGCATTGTGAATGAACTGGTAGATATTTTCCTCCTTTAAAAAAGGAGTTGCCCCTCTTTGTGTTGCCAGATATGCTCCCATTCCAGATGCAAACTCCAAACAGGTTTCCACCGTTGCACCTTCCATCATTTTAGATACATAACCGGCAAGGAATGCGTCCCCACAACCAACTGTATCCAACACTTTTATGTCAAATTGATGTGAACTGTGATGAATTTTGCCTTCTTCATCCAATACGGATGCTCCTTCCTTACCTCTGGTTATTATTAATGATAGAAGTTTATATTGACTTTTTATCAGCTTCATTTTAGATGCTAAAGTTGTCAGGTCCTGATGCCAGGAAGCAATGATATCGAGTTCTTCATCATTCATTTTGACTATATCAGCACTCTTTAATAAACCTTCCAAAGTATTGCGGGTATAATGTGGTTCCCGGAGGTTAATATCAAAAATTTTCACTCCTGTATTTTCCAAAAGATCCATTATCATCTTCCTGCTCGTTTCATTCCTGGAAGCTAAACTTCCATAAATAAAGACATCTGCTTCAGCAACCTCTTTATTGATTTCTTCACTTACTTCAAGGAAATCATAGGCCACCTGATCAATGATCTCATAGGAAGGTATACCCTTTTCGTCCAGTTCTACCTTTACCGTCCCCGTTGGGTGCACCGGATCAATTTGAATGAAATCCTTAGGGATCCTTTTATTCTCCAAAAAATCGACCAATTCCTGCCCGAGTGGATCACCCCCTACTCTACTTATCATTTTACAATTCCAACCAAATTGGTTTAAATGAAATGCTACATTCATTGGAGCTCCTCCGGGCACTTTACCGGAGGGCAGCATATCCCATAGGATTTCTCCGAAACAAATTACCTTTTTCATCTATTTCAACCATTTTTCCAAATCCACATCAGCAGCAGTCTCCACAATCAGATCCGGACTATAAGCAAATTCGCCTATGTTCTCTTTTTTTGTTACTCCAGACAAAGTAAGAATGGTCCTGTATCCCATCTGAATACCTCCTAAAATATCTGTGGTCATGGTATCGCCAATCATGGTCGTTTCTTCAGTGGTCAGCCCCAGTTCTTTTCTGGCAACTCGCATCATAACGGGACTTGGTTTACCAACTGAAAAAGCCTGAATCCCGGTAGCTTCTTCCAGCATTGAAATGACGGCCTTAATTCCAAGATTGTTCCAACCTATTTTTTTAGGAGATGGGTCGAGATTGGTTGCCACTAATTTTGCCCCGTCAAGGATCATATCTACAGCATTGTTAACCATTTCCAGGGTGAAATTTCTCCCCTCTCCCACTACCACGAAATCCGGGTCCTGGGTAACCAATGAATACCCGTGTTCATGCAGGCTGGTGATAAGCCCTCCTTCTCCCAGCACATATGCCGTACCATTAGGTTTCTGCCTTTCAAGAAACCATCCTGTGGCCATGGCACTGGTGAATACGTTTTTTTCTTCCGCTTCAATTCCTAAACCTGCCAGTTTATTGACAACATCACGCGGAGTGCGTTGACTGTTATTGGTTAGAAATAAAAAAGGTACTTTCATCCGGGTGAGGTTCTCAATGAATTCATCCGCTCCGGGGATGAGGTCGTTTCCACTGTAGATAACCCCGTCCATGTCGATTAAAAATCCTTTGGCCATTACGTAATAATTTTTGGTAGTTAAAATTGAAAAATTTCAGATACTCATTCAGGAAGACATGGTTTTACTCTACCAATAATCAAAGCGAAAATTACTAAAAATAATTTGCGAATAATACTTAGTACCAAAAAATTGAAAAAACAAAATTCACTGTTCTACGATAACAATCCACAAAAAACAATGGGTGAATCCAGATTATTCCTGAATACACCCATTGTTTAACAATACCGACTTAACTTTCAGTAAATCAGTTATTTATAGCATTATTATAATTCTACGATACACTGCCCCTTTATAAGGTCTTCAAAAGTCTCTCGTTCCCGAATCAAATACGAATTCCCTTCATGAACCAACACCTCAGCGGGTTT
>QQUB01000353.1 GCA_008501835.1 Bacteroidota bacterium | reverse complement strand
TAAGATGTTATAGATGACTTCTTCGGTGAGAAGTTATTTATCGCTTTATAAAAGCTGATCAATTTTCCCTGATTCTTTAATGGCTCGAATTGACGCTGATGTCATTTGGGCTTTCCTTGTTGCCGGTTTTTTAAGGCTAATAAGGATCATTTTCTCTTCTCTTTTATTTTGATTTCGAAAAATTATCACAGCAAATGGAACCAACAGGAATGGATAGAAAGATCGAAAAGAAGAAATGGAATCTTCAAAAACTGATCTATTGGGCCGGAACGGTCTTGTTTCTCATACTGATTGTCTTGGTTTACAGATCATTCAATAAAAAAATCTATAAAGTAGACGCTGACAGAATCACCGTAAAGCCGGTGGAAAAAGGGCAATTCCAGGATATGATTCTTATTGACGGGGATGTAGAACCTGTAAAACTTGTTTTGGTGAATACGCTTGAAGGAGGAGCCGTGGAAGAAATTTTTGCAGAGGACGGTATTCGAGTAACAAAAGGTACTCCATTATTGCGATTGAGTAATCCTACGGTTACCCTGAATTATATGAATCAAGAGACTGCCATCGTCGAGCAGATCAATAATCTCAGGAATCTAAAACTATCCCTGGAAAAGGACCAACGGAATTTAACCGAAGCCCTGATTGATGCAGATAATAATTTGCTAAAGTCGTTAAGAGCCTTTCAGGTTGATTCAGTCTTGTTTGAACAGGAGGTAATCGCGGAAAATGATTTTGTGCTTACCCAGGATGCGTTCAGGTATCAGTTGGAAAAGCGAGATTTCATGGAATCCAGTGTTAAAAAAAGTGCGGAGGATAACGAGGTTCAAATCATACAGATCAATAATTCCATTGTGATGATGGAGCGGTATCTGGAAATGATTCATGAGAACATGGAAAAAATGCTGGTAAGAGCACCGGTCAGTGGAATGTTGTCCTCCTTCGATCCTGATATTGGTGAGTCATTTACTCCTAACCAGACTGTAGCCAAGATAGATGTAGGGTCTGGATTTAAGATAAAAGGACAGGTAGATGAATATTACCTAAGTAAGGTTAAGCCCGGTCAGGAGGCAAGATTCTCTTTTGACGGCTCCCTCGTAGAGCTAAGGGTTTCCAAAGTGCTGCCGGAGGTCATCGATCGAAGATTTGAGATCGAACTTGTTTTTGAAAGTGAATTACCGGAAGCCCTGACCCTGGGGCAGTCTCTGCAGGTCAGACTGGAACTCTCTGAAGCAAAAGAGGCTGTAATGATTCCCAGAGGAAATTACTTTCAGTCTTCAGGTGGACAATACGTTTATGTCCTGAATCAAAATGGTCAGGCTCACAAACGGTATATCAAACTGGGCAGCCAAAATCCCTCCTATTACCAGGTTCTTGAAGGATTGTCCGAGGGTGAACGGTTCATCACCTCTTCCTATGACGACTATAAAAACTTTGAAACTATTGTCATTAATAATTAAAAACCATTCCTGATTATGCATAGCTGATTCAAGATTAATGGTCTTGAAAAACAGTTGTTGGTAAACAGGAAACTAAAACTCGACTTATGATAAAACTGGAAAAACTCACAAAAGTATACCGGACCGATGAAATTGAGTCCACTGCCTTGAATCAGGTTTCATTTGAGATCAGGGAAGGCGAATTCGTTTCCGTAATGGGCCCTTCCGGCTGTGGAAAATCTACCCTGCTTAATGTATTGGGATTACTGGACAGGCCTGAAAGCGGCAGCTATTTATTCCAGGGCGTTGAGGTGGCAAAGTTTAACGAGAAAGAAAGGGCTTCCCTGCGTAAGCAAAACATAGGCTTCGTATTTCAGAATTTTAACCTGATCGATGAACTTACCGTTTTTGAGAACATTGAATTACCATTAATTTATAACAAGATTGCCCCTGGCGAAAGAAAGAAAAGGGTATCTGAGCTAATCGAAAAAATTGGGATTACCAGCAGGGCATCTCATTATCCCCAACAACTTTCGGGTGGACAACAACAAAGGGTTGCTGTAGCCAGAGCCCTTATTACCAGACCTCCGTTGATCTTGGCTGATGAGCCTACTGGAAACCTTGACAGCAAGAATGGAAATGAGGTCATGGAATTGTTAGTAGAGTTGAATAAAGATGGAACCACAATTGTGATGGTTACACACTCAGCTCACGACGCCAGTTATTCTTCCAGGACCATTAATTTAATGGATGGCCATATAGTTTCGGGAAAGCGTAACGAAAAGCCCGAATTACAAGTTTAGGTTTTGAATTTTAAAAGACTTTATCTTTTTAACTAACCTAAAATCAAGCATATGTTCAAAAATTATTTAAAAGTTGCATTTCGGAGCCTGATTAAAAACAGGGTCTATGCACTAATCAATATTTTAGGCCTTGCACTAGGTCTGGCGGTGACCATGCTCGTTTTTCTTTTTGTGAAAGATGAGACAAGTTATGATAAACACTGGAATGGATATGAAAGGGTTTACAGAACCGGCCTCAAGGCAGATATGATGGGACAAAAAATGGATGCCCCTATCTCTCCAAATCCTATGGCGAATGCTCTGAGGACTGAATTCACTGATGTAGAAGCGGCGACCAGGATGCAGGCTGGCCGGCAGGAAATCCTGATGCGTCATGAAGAGACCAAGGTTTACATTCCAAAAATGGCCCGCGTGGATAGTTCTTTCTTTCAGGTGTTTGATTATGAATTTGTCCATGGAGATCCAAACACTGCACTAAAAGAGGACAATGCCATCGTGTTGACAGAAGAAACCGCCAGAAAATTATTTGGTGATAAGAATGCCATGGATGGCATCGTAAATTACGATAATCGCAGGGATCTGATCGTAAGGGGAATTGTAAAGCAGCCCAAGGGGCATTCTCATTTTGAGTTTGATATGTTCCTGGCCCAGAATGGGGTACAGAATATTTGGATCAGCAATAATTTCTACACCTATTTCAGGCTTAAGGAGGGGGTTGAATTGGCCGATTTCGAGGAGAAAATGAAGGATAATTTCATGAAAAAAATCGAGCCTGATGTAGAACGTTTCCTGAAAATTACCGTTGAGGAGTTTTTTGCACAAGACAATTCTTTCGAATATCAGTTACAGCCGCTGACGGATATCCATTTGCATTCCCATAAAGACTGGGAAATCCAGCAAAATGGAAACATCATTTATGTGTATGTTTTTATTGGAATTGCCTTGCTGGTCATTTTGATTGCGGGGATCAATTTTATGAATTTGTCTACAGCACGTTCAGGTAAACGGGCTAAAGAAGTGGGAGTAAGAAAGGTAGTTGGAGCTTCGCGTCCCATGTTGGTTACACAATTTTTAACAGAATCGGTCATACAGGCTTTCCTGGCACTGATCGTAGCTTATGGCCTGGTATACCTGTTTTTGCCGGGTTTCAATAAAGTAATGGACACCAATTTGGAGTTTGTGAATGGCCATATTGGACAGACGATTGGATTTTCCCTCCTGGTAACCTTGTTCTATGGTTTGTTTTCCGGGAGTTACCCAGCATTATTCTTATCTGGTTTTAGACCGGTATCCGTATTGAAAGGTGATTATACAAAAACAAAAAGTGGTGCCAGTTTCCGCAAGGGTTTGGTCGTAATCCAGTTTATTGCTTCCACCATTTTGATCATTGGAGTGATCATTATTTATATGCAAATTTCGTTTCTGCAAAGTAAAGACGTTGGTTTCAAAGGGGAAAATGTAATCATCGTTCCACTCCAAACCGATCAAATGACCCAGAACTTTAGAAATTATAATGATATCTTTCTCAATAACAGCAAGGTGCTAAATGTTTCAAGGGCTTCCTATTTCCCGGGAGACACACCTAACCAGAACATGTATGTGCTGGAAGGCAGCGAAGAGCAATTACCATTATGGAACCTTGAAGTTGATTATGAATTCTTTAAGACTGTTGGGGTAGAACTGGTTGAAGGCAGGCTCTTTGACCGGGAAATGGAAGCTGATTCCGTTCCGTATTTTATTTTGAATCAAACGGCCATTGAAAACCTGAATATCGAGAACCCAATTGGCAGAAGATTGGGAACGTATATCAATCAGGATGGGGATTTGGCCTTTGGAAATATTATTGGGATTGTAAAGGATTTCCATATCGAGGGATTTAACCAGAATGTAAGGCCTATGGTATTATCTGTAAGTAATAATGTTTGGTTCGCTGCATTCAGGATAGCTGATCACGATAAAAATGCCACGATTGAATTTATTGAAAAGGAATGGAACAAGCTTGAACCGTCTCACCCTTTCAGATATCAATTCCTGGATGAAAAGTTCGGTGCTCTGCTTAAACAGCAGGAAAATTTCGGAAGGATGTTCCTTTTCCTGACGATACTTGCCATAATCATTTCTTCTATGGGATTATATGGCCTGGCCTCCTATACAGCAGAACAAAGAACCAAGGAGATCGGAATAAGGAAAGTCCTGGGAGCTTCAGTCGGACAAATCATGAATATGTTGACAAAAGACTTTGTGAAGCTGGTGCTGATTGCCAATGTTTTTGCATGGCCGATATCATTCCTTATCGCCAAAGACTGGCTGACGAATTTCTCATATCAGATTGATGTTCCGATTCTTCCATTTATCCTGGCCACAATAGCCTCAGTGGTTATCGCAGTGGTAACAGTTAGTTCTCAGGCATATCAGGCAGCCAACTCAGATCCGGTTGACGCTTTAAAATATGAATGACGATCCGCTTAAGTTAAATTAGGTAAGGAATCAGCCTCCCAGGACTTTGATCTGGGAGGCTGTTTCTTTTGGGCCTTATTAATTTTTCAGTTCCGTACTCTCAACCTTTTCCGGCTGCCAGGGAACAAGCTCTGATTCATAATAATTGATCCCCATTTTATTAAACCTGGTCTGCTGTTTCCCAAGACGATTCTTGTAATTATCCCATTCTCTTAATTCTGAAGGCGTCCAGGCAATTTCTGCGTAGCCTGGTAGTCGTGGGAAGATGAGGTACTCGGCTTCATCAATATCCGCTATAGTTTCGGACCACAAGGGAGCTTCGATACCTATGATGTCATCCCTGTCAATACCTGAAGCAATAGTGGTTGGGTCCCAAATGTAACCGCTGTCAACCTCAATGTATGCTGCCCAGTGCAGACCAAATTGAGTGGTCGAATCATATTGCATGTCCAGATATGCTTTGTGGGCAGGTGAGATCAACACCTTTGCGCCTTTTTCAATACCTCTTCTTGCATTTTCTGCCTTTGCCCACCATTGCACCACTGTATTCGGCAGCATATCTGCATGTGCTATCTCATCCCATCCGATCACTTTTTTTCCATGGGATTCCACAATTTTTTGAGCTCTGTTGATGAATGGAATATAATCTTCAAGTGGAGTTACGTGTGATTCGTCTCCACCAATGTGAATGTATTCTCCGGGAGTGAGTGCTGCCAGTTCTCTGAAAACATCATCAATGAATTTATAAGTCACTTCCTTGTCTGTACATAAGGTGCTGAACCCCACATCTGTACCTGTATAAAGTTCCGTTGCTTTATTATTACAGTTTAGTTCAGCATAAGAGGCCAGGGCTGCATTGGTATGACCTGGTATATCAATTTCCGGAACTATGGTGATGAACCTTTCTTCCGCATATTTAACAATCTCTGCATAAGTTTCCTGAGTGTAAAAACCACCAGGCCCGCCACCAACTTCTGTACTTCCACCGTGTTCGGTGAGCCTTGGCCAGGATTTGATCTCTATCCGCCAGCCCTGGTCGTCAGACAGGTGCAGGTGTAAACGATTCATTTTGAACATAGCCAGGTAGTCAATTAAAAGTTTGACTTCTTCTGGTTCAAAGAAATGTCTCGCTACAT
The DNA here is from genome assembly GCA_008501835.1 of Bacteroidota bacterium. Lineage (GTDB taxonomy): Bacteria > Bacteroidota > Bacteroidia > Chitinophagales > Saprospiraceae > BCD1. Next base: position 1,897 of record QQUB01000353.1, on the reverse strand, counting down.
CAAGCATGGCACCTCTGTATCCATACTCAGGATAATCTTCAATGGTTCCGGAAGCGATCAACCAGGGACCTGCCTGTTGTTCATTCAGTTCAATATCCGAATTGAGTAATTGTCTCAGTGTTTGTATTCCGTAAAATAATCCGGCATGATCTTTTGCCTTGAGTGTTATACTTTCAGGTGTAATATCTAATTGATAACCTTCAGCGACGAGGTCGGTGGATTCAGAGAGCACCAAATGTATATATCCTTTTTTAGGAGTATCTTCGGTTACCATGGTTTTTAATTTATAACCAGTAGGGCTATTAATCATATCTGTGAGGTAGTTTCCTAACCATTGAAGCGTAGAGTCATTTTTATTCAGAATGATTTTGGTCTTAGCGGTGATCTCAAAAGAGCTTCCCGCTGCTTCCAGACTAACTGGTCTGGGAATGACATGGTTTTCAGAAAGATCCATTGGAACAGGTTCTTTTGTGGTACAGGAAAAAACCAGAAAAGAGATAGCCAGGATGATTAAAGCTTTGAAGTTCATGTGTTTATTTATTTTAGTGATCTTGAGCATAATAGATTTCAATATTAGATATCGCCGGGCAGGCTTTTGCTGAATTTATATTGAACCGGACTGCTTCTGCATTCGTATCAGGCAAGCGTAAAATACGTTTGAAACCAATGGTTGTTTCAGAAGCTATTTCTTTCCAGCCTTCCTCAGTCTTGGCTTCCACTGAAAAGGTTTTTACCCTTTGCCCAAGTGGAATATATTCCTGAACGAGGAATCGGTTAAATGTTGTAAGGCTGTCAAATTCAATGGTCAGACTTGATTCAATGATTTCATCTTCGGTAGCCCAATAGGTTTCAGAATTACCATCAACCACCAAACTGCCTTTATAATCTTTTCCTCGGTGATTTGAAGTGATTACCTTTTTCCCCAAAGCAAGATTGTTCGATAAATCCTCTTTAATTTTATCCGTAAGTTTTTTGAGTTGCCTGACATCATTCTCGTGAATAATTCCTCTTGTATCAACCGGGAAATTGAGCAGTAAGGAACTGTTTTGTCCAATAGAGTTATAATAGATGTCGAGTAAGGCATCAAGCGATTTGACCTTGTCATCCTGTTCCGGATGGTAATACCAACCCGGGCGGATGGATACATCAGCTTCTGCCGGAACCCAATGTGTTCCTTCTTCCTGGCCCATGCTGTATTTTGTATTGTAATCAGGCATGCCACCGTAGACACTGTCCCGCATCAAATTGGACCAAGTGGTAGAATAAGCAAAGCCGTGTTCATTACCCACCCAGCGTACATCAGGCCCGGCATCGCTGAAAATAACAGCATCAGGCTGAAGTTCCCTTATAATTTTGTAGGTGTTTTCCCAATCATAATAGGTCAGTTTATCTACCCGGCGGTCTTCATTAGCTCCACCATAATATCCTGTTCCTCCATTAGCCCCATCAAACCATACTTCAAAAATTTCACCATAATTAGTCAGTAATTCCGTAAGCTGATTTCTGAAATAGGTAATGTATTCCGGTTTGCCATAATCGGGATGATTACGATCCCATGGTGATAAATAAATTCCCATTTTTAAGCCATATTCCATACAGGCCTCTGATAGTTCTCTGATGACATCTCCCTTGCCGTCTTTCCATGGTGAGTTTTTGACAGAATGTTCTGTATAAGCTGATGGCCACAAGCAGAAGCCGTCATGATGTTTGGCCGTTAATATGATTCCTTTGAGACCGTTCTCTTTACACACCCTTGCCCATTGTTTGCAATCCAATTCTGTTGGGTTGAATGACTCTGGAGTTTCATCTCCAAGTCCCCATTCCATATTGGTGAAAGTATTCATATTGAAATGAAAAAAGGCGTAGAATTCAATTTCCTGCCAGGCCAATTGTCTTT
>QQUB01000147.1 GCA_008501835.1 Bacteroidota bacterium | reverse complement strand
GGTAGATCTCTCCCGATTTATAAATGATCGGGTTGGTGAGGTCGCGGTAAAAATCATTGAGTAATTCAAAAAACCGGAGGTGCCCCAATTGTTCTGCAATGGTGGTTGAGGACCGAATGTCTACGAACATGAAAATGCGTTCTTCTTCCCTTGGGTGCAGATATTTCCCGAGAATGAGTTTTCCCAGAACTCCCTGACCGTATTTTTCATTGACATGTAATCCAATGATTGTCAACATTACAAGGAAAAACCAGAAAAGGAATTTTTTATAAAACAGGGTGTCCCCGGTGAGTTTACTGCTGAGTTCAAGAACATCAGGATGAGCGATCCATTTGTTTAGTTTAAAGGCAATGAACATGGTGTAGGAACCGGAACTGATAGCAATGTTCAGGGCAGAAATGATCAGGGCATTAAAGAGTATGGCCAGACCAAAGGATGCTTTTCGAAAACGTTCTCTCAGAAAAAAGATCAGCAGAGATGCTGAAATGATCCCTGCAATAAAAGCACTGACTACATTGACGGTAAAAACAAAGTCGAATTCATAATCCGGTAAAATCTCAACATACCTGGAAGCAGCAATGGTGCGTGTATTGATATTATCGAGCAACGCTGCCAGTGTCCAGCCTATGGTGATCCAGGCGACCTTTTTAAATTTGATCCTTAATTCTACAGCGTTTAGAATTCTCATGGTATTGATTCAACAGGCAGTTCGCGAGCAAAAATAGTTTATTTCACACAAACAAATCCGATAATAGCGTGTTGTTTTAGTATAAGCTGATTCGAAGAATTAATCAAAAATTAAATTGTGAGCTTTAACAACAGGATTTTTGACCCTTCCTAAATCAGAATTTTTATATTTGTCGAAACAAACCATTCAATAACAAACTAAAAGAATATTATGGCTTTTAAATTACCTGATTTACCCTACGCATACGATGCGCTGGAGCCACATATCGATGCCCGTACCATGGAAATCCACCATACCAAACACCATGCCGGGTATACCAATAAGCTGAATGCAGCCATTGAAGGAACAGACCTTGAAGGAAAATCCATCAAAGAAATTCTGGCAAATGTGTCCAAAGCTTCCGGAGGTGTAAGAAATAACGGCGGTGGTTTTTACAACCACGACCTGTTTTGGAAAGTGATGTCTCCAAACGGTGGCGGTGAACCTTCAGAGCGCATGAATATCCATAAAGCGATTATGCGTGATTTTGGTTCTTTTGAAAATTTTAAAACTGAATTTTCCAAAGCAGCTGCTACTCGTTTTGGTTCAGGATGGGCTTGGTTGTGCGTTGATAAGGATGACAAATTGTTCGTTTGTTCAACAGCTAACCAGGATAACCCATTAATGGATGTTGTTGAGGAAGAAGGTACGCCAATTCTCGGTCTTGATGTCTGGGAACATGCTTACTATCTCAACTATCAGAACAGAAGACCTGATTATATTGATGCCTTCTTCAATGTAATTGACTGGGATGCAGTTACCAAGCGTTATAACGATGCTAACGAAGGAGCTTCTGAATTTTAACAGATTTTTATGAATCTGAAAAAAAGCGGTCAGCGGAATTTTTTCGCTGGCCGCTTTTTTATTAATAATCAATGGGTTATAATGTTATTTGCCGGTCCGGATGCATAGGATAAAGGCCGCCGGTTTTGTCTTTAAAACTACTAATTTCCTGGTATCCCATTGACACGACCCAACAATTCCTGTATTTTGCGATATATTATACCATGATAGTGACATATTTACGAACAGGCGATTAGAGAAAATTTAATACCTTTTTTGAAACCAAATCCGAATTCCATGATCATTCTAAGTATCTTGTTAATGATACTCCTTTTATTTAATTTGGAGCTCGTTAACAAGGCTTCCTAATAAATTGGAAGCCCCGGCAAACAAAAAAAGGCTCATGCATAACGCAGAGCCTTTTTTTGTTGGTTGAATAAGTGAGTATCTTTTTACCAGCAACCAGAATTACTCTCCCTGTTTTATAGCCTTATACATCTTTTCGATCTGTTCCTGTGTAAATGAGCCAACAAGACTTTGCTGAAAGACATATTCCAGGTCTGCCTGATAATATACATGGCGGAAACCATAATTGATGTTATTGGAATCTATTACGGTCTCATAAATGAAGCCGTTTGGTTCATCGGTAATGATCTGAGAGAAAAAGCGGTTGGATTTAACTTCTTCCAGTTGTGAAGCCTTCAATTCTCCGAGATTATCCGAACTCAAAGGTGAGGCAAATATCTGAACGTTGTATTCATTACCTTTTTTGACAGTGATATCTTTCATAACACCTAAATTACTCATGTTGACATCTGCACTGTCAGGGGCCATAATAGAAATAGGAATTCCATAAGGTAAAAGATCCAGCTCACTCCATTCCTCCGCAGGGTCATTATTACAGGCCCAGATGGTCATTATCGCCGCGATATATAAAAATACTTTTTGCCAGGATTTTAAAAAGTTCATGCTAATTTTTTTGATTTGTATGAATCTATTTCGTTTTATAAATTTCCTCCTTTGTCGAATGAACAAAAATAGCAGTTTATTGTCCAAAAGAATTAAATTTGCGAATTAATTGCAAATAATCCATGATTAAAAACCTGTTGATAAAAAACTATGCGATCATTGAGTCGCTTGAAATTAATTTTCCGGATGGGTTGACCATTATTACGGGAGAGACCGGAGCCGGAAAATCCATACTGCTTGGTGCGCTTGGGCTGATCCTTGGCCAGCGTGCTGATAGCAAGGTTTTGTATGAGGAAGGAAAGAAATGTGTAGTGGAAGGAGTGTTTGATGTAAGCGAATATGGATTAAAGGCTTTCCTCGAATCTAATGAAATTGATTACGATGATGAAATGATTGTTCGCAGGGAAATTAGCCCCAGCGGAAAGTCGAGGGCATTTGTCAATGATACTCCCGTAAATTTGAATATTCTCAAAACCCTGAGTGCAGCACTAATCGATTTACATCATCAGTTTGATACCCTGGATATCCATCGCCAGGATTTTCAGATGAAAATGCTTGATGCTTTGGCCGGTAATAAAAAACTGCTCAAGGATTATCAATCAGAATACCGTGATTTCCAAAAGGCGAAAAAACAACTGGAGGAAATACAGTTGTTAGCTGCTCAGTCAGCCAGGGAACTTGAGTTTGTCAATTTCCAGTTAACAGAATTGCATGAGGCGGAACTCATTGAAGGTGAACAGGAAAAACTGGAAAATGAACTTTCTCAACTTACTCATGCTGAGGAAGTTAAGAAGAATCTCCTGGCCAGTATGCAGCAATTGTTCGAAGATGAACAGTCTGTAAGTACTCAACTTGCCGAGATCGGAAATTTATTGACGACCTCGGGTAAGGTTAACGCAGGGGTTCAGGGCATAGCGGGACGTTTTCTTGCAGTGACAGAGGAATTGAATGATATCGGTCGGGAGATCGAGCGGTTAGCAGAGAACACAGAATACGATGAGGCGAGAATTGTCGAGAGTCAGGAGCGCCTGGACATTATTTACAGGCTTGAGCAGAAGCATAGTGTAAAAACCCTCGAGGCCTTATTGGAAATTCAGAATGATCTTGAAAAAAAATCAGCCTCTTTTGCCAACCAAAGCCAGGAAGAGGAAAGATTGGAAAAGCAAATCCTCCAACATGAAAAAAGCCTGATGGTCAAAGCCGGGAAGTTGCAGGATAAACGCAGGAAGATCATCGAACCTTTTGAGAAAAAAGTATTGGGATTACTTGGACAGTTGGCAATGCCCCAGGCACAGTTCAGCATTAATTTAAACGATACCGGACATCTGGGGCCGTCTGGCCTGGATGAAGCCAACTTTTTGTTCTCAGCAAATAAGGGTGGCGCCCTTCAGAAAATTAGAGAAGTTGCTTCAGGAGGTGAATTGGCAAGGCTCTCTCTTGTCACTAAATCACTCGTAGCCAGTGCCATTCCATTACCAACATTAATCTTCGATGAGATCGATACCGGAATTTCAGGTGATGTAGCCATAAAAATGGGAGAAATTCTTCGACAGTTATCCAATGAACACCAGGTGGTCTCTATAACGCATTCTCCTCAGATTGCCTCCAAGGCTGATGCACATTATTTTGTGTATAAAAAGGATACGGAAGAACGCACTATTGCCAGGGTTCGCTTACTTGATGATGATGAAAAAGTAAGAGCTATCGCAGTGATGTTGAGTCAAAATCCTCCAAGTGATGCGGCCATGCAAAATGCAAGGGACCTGCTGGGAGCGAAGTAGTCAAGGAGTACTAGTCTTCAGTCCACAGTCGGCAGTCTTCAGTCTTCAGAAATACCTTTGGTAATTGAACGCTGCCAATATTTCATATTTTATCATTGGAATTAGATTTTATTTTTGTGTAAATATTTGATACTTCAGAAGGGTGTTAAGGATAATAGAAAAACTGGAAGAATTGAAATGTACCTCGCTGGCGGGGTCGGATCAAAGGAGGAAAGGTGACTTTTTCCATGGTGATCCGGGGGTGGAGTTTAAGCGAGAAGAGGTTCCTACCCGGATTTATGTCAAAAAGATTACACCTTCCAACTTAACCCCTTGAGCTCTCCCGACCTTACATGTACACTCGAAATAGAATCTCGTTCGGGATTTCGCTACGCTCAACTTGAACCCCTTGAACAATTTATTCAAAACATAACGACAAAGAGGAAGAAATTGATGCCTTTGTAGAGGACATTTCCATTACTCCATTGGCTATCCCAATGATTTGTGGCCCGGGGGCTATTACCAACAGTATTATCCTGATGGAGGAAGCAAATACGATTCAACACAAAATAGTTTTTATAGTCTCGGTTGTGTTGATTATGTTTGCAACTTATTTAATACTCATCAGTGCCTCCAGGATATCCAAAAAGCTTGGAGATACCGGAAATAAGGTGCTAATGAGATTGATGGGACTTATCGTGATGGTTATTGCCGTTGAATTCTTTTTCAGTGGCCTTAGACCTATTGTTGCGGAGATGCTGCAATAATATATTCTGATAATGATCATTTAATGTAAAAAATCTTTTTTATGGGAATATTAAATGGAAAACGCGGCGTCATTTTTGGTGCCCTTGACGAACAATCAATTGCCTGGAAAGTGGCGGAAGCCTGTGTGGCGGAAGGTGCCAAAATAACATTGACTAATGCGCCTGTTGCCATGCGTTTTGGAGAGATCAATAAATTGGCTGAAAAACTGGACGCAGAGATCATTCCTGCTGATGCTACCAGTATGGATGACCTGAACAATCTGTTTGAAAAGTCAATGGAGATCCTGGGTGGAAAACTCGACTTTGTTTTGCATTCCATAGGGATGTCCATCAATGTCCGTAAAAAACGGGAGTATACCGACCTTAACCACGAATGGATGCAGAAATCCCTTGATGTGTCGGCTATTTCTTTTCACAAGGTCATGCAAACCTTATGGAAGATGGATGCAATGAATGACTGGGGGTCAATTGTCGCACTTACCTATATGGCTGCACAGCGTACCTTCCCGGATTATAGCGAGATGGCAGAAGCCAAGGCGCTGCTGGAATCATTTGCCCGTAGTTTCGGTTACCATTTTGGTACAAGGAACAAGGTGCGAGTAAATACCATTTCTCAGTCACCGACCATGACTACTGCAGGATCAGGTGTGAAAGGTTTCGACGGCTTTTTCAATTATGCGGATAAAATGTCTCCATTAGGAAATGCGGATGCAGAGAGTTGTGCAGCTTACTGTGTATCTCTGTTTTCCGATTACACTAAAATGGTGACCATGCAGAACCTTTTCCATGACGGAGGATTCTCTAATATGGGGATGAATCCGGCCATTTTAGAGGACTAGAGATTTGAACAAATGAATGGTTGGAATGGGCAAATGTTCCAACCATTCATGCATACCCATCCTATATCCTGTTAATTAATTATTAAAAGCAGGAAAGCGTATTATTTTTCCAATGTCCCTTCGTTTATTGGAGTATGAAAATCATCGAAGTACTTTATCAAATTTTTAAATCCCGGTTGGTTCAGCCAGAGCGGGGTATTGGAATTGTCTTCGTATTGATGTGCTTATCCTCAAATATTTCCTTTGCTCAGCGGACGGATATTCCGGTAACCGGAGAGCAGGAAGGGTATCAGGCAACCCCTGATTCAACGGTTTTCAGTGGCAGGCAGGAGGATACGGATGTGGACACTTTTGGAATTTATTACTTTCAGGCACATCGCCCCTGGGATTTAACCTTTATAGTAGATTCGCTGCTGGATGATTTTCAGCAATACGATCCGGTAAGGCAAAGAGATCTTGAATTGGCGCATTTGGGATACCTGGGGTCCGCAACAAATTTCCTTGTTTATCAGCCTCGCTTTCGTAAAGGTTTTGATGTAGGTCTTCATCAGTATGATCTTTATCAAACCACTGCAGAAACACTTCCATATTATCTTATTGAAAAACCTTTTTCAATAATTAATTATACCCGTGGCGCGGAGCAGGCCGACAGCTATTTTTCTGCCAGATTCGGACGAAATTTTGCCAAAGGTGTCAGCTTTACTATCGATTATAAAAGAGTAAGCCAATTGGGTGAACAAAACCAATATCTCAATCAAAATAACCGGCTTACTGCTTTAGCTACAGGGTTGTGGTACCAAAGTCATAATGGAAAATACTCCTCTTATTTCAGTTATGCTGCAAATACCGTAGAACATAAGGATAATGGAGGAGTGGCGGTGGAGTCTAACCGGGACACTTTGTGGGGTTTTCTCTACACACTGGAACCATCAGCCGGAACCGTAATTCTTGCCGATGGGCAGACCAGACATGCTCACCGGGAATGGAGTTATACACATTATTACCGATTGACAGGAAAACCCGATAGCGTAAAAACCAATAAAAGAACTTTTGGTCTTGCTCACCAGGCACTTTATAATGATTCGTATTATAAATTCTTTGATGATTATGATAGCGGGGATGAAACCTACTTTTACAATTGGTTCCCTGATTTACAGACAGATGAGCGCGGCATGCGTTTTTATCTAAAGCATAAATATCTCAGGAACAGTTTTAGGTTGATGACCTACAAAAAGGCGGGGCAGGTTGGCAATCCTAAGACGGCTGGTAATAAGGACTTTTTTGAGGCTGGAATATCCCATACCTGGCATAATGTGCAATTGGAAGGAGCTGCAGATACGGTATTGAATGATATATTAATCCATGGTCAGCTCAATTTTCAGCCCAGTGAAAAACTTCGCCTGGAAACCTATGCACATCTGGGGTTAGGCAACAATGCCGGAGATTATTTGCTTAAAGGAGAATTGTTTTTTGATCTTGGAAAAGCCGGAGAGTTGGGTTTGGCAGCCAGTAATCAGCTTTATCGGCCGGACTATTTGCAACATCAGTTTTTCCTCACTCAGCGCCAGGTTTGGAATAATGATTTCAAAAGAACTTTGGAAACCAATATAGAAGCCAACTATTTGATTCCCATTTTAAAGGTCAAGGCAACCGGTGCATACCATCTATTGAATAATTATATCTATTTCGATACTCTTTCTTTCCCGCAGCAAACTGGTGTTCCTCTTAGCATTACCCAATTAATCCTTTCCAGGGACCTTAAATTTGGTGTTTTTCATTTGAACAACACCTTTGCCCTTCAGGCAGCTTCAGAGAGTTTTATCCGGCTTCCGGGAATTTATGGAAAGCACAGTTTGCTTTATGATGATACCTGGCTTAAAGACAAAT
>QQUB01000652.1 GCA_008501835.1 Bacteroidota bacterium | reverse complement strand
TCTTCCAGAAGATATAAAGACAGGGAAACAATATCCAGTTTTGTGGTTTTTGAACTGGATGAAAATTATCAGCCCATACGGTATCGGGAATTAGGGACGAAATTTATTAACCTGGGGTTAGATATTGTCCAGGATGAAGAGGGTTTTTATTATTTTTTAGCTAACTGCGAAAATATGAAAGCACCTTACGGTCAGCGGGATAATTTTACCGTCGTTGGCAAGCTGGATGAAGCATTTAAACTGAAAAAGACCAAACGCATAGAGAATAAGTCTACCGGATTGAATCTCCGGTTAACCTTATTAGGGAAAAGCGGTCTGGTCACTTTTCAACGATCCGGAGATCGGGAGTATGGATTTCATCTTTTCCGACTGAACCGCAATCTTGAACTTCAGCAGATCTATAATGTGAAAGGAAAATTTCAAAACCCCAACAACCTGGTGGTAGGAGAGGGTTTTGATTTTTACGTAGGCGGCGGTTCTTCTAAATCGTGGTTACTCAATCTTCGTTTGCATTAAGTGACTACCTCATCAGGACGGGAATGAAACGAAGGTCGTAGAACGATTCGAAGCGGAATCTGTGAACCCTGAAGATATGCAGCGAATGGGATGGCAGGCTATTCTGGACCATTTCAAAATATATACTGAATCACTAGACTGATAAACCGGACGATTTTCGTTCGGCATTTTTAACTTTAAAAATTTTTAAACAACTATGGCAACAGTAAACACTTACCTGAATTTCCCGGGAAACACAGAAGAAGCTTTTAACTTTTACAAGTCCGTTTTTGGTGGCGATTTCATTGGTGAAATTTCCCGCTTTGGGGATATGCCTCCTCAGGAAGGAATGCCTCCTATGTCAGAAGAGCATAAAAAGCTCGTAATGCACATGGCTTTACCCATTTTAGGAGGTCACGTGATTATGGGTTCTGATGGGCTTGAAACAATGGGACAAAAGGTGAATCCGGGAAATAATGTACACATCAGCCTGGCTCCGGATTCAAGAGAGGAAACAACCAGGTTATTCAATGCCTTGTCTGAGGGAGGAGTTGTTACCATGCAACTTGCGGATATGTTCTGGGGAGCCTATTATGGCAGTTGCGTGGATAAATTTGGCATTCAGTGGATGTTGAATTTTGATCCTGCTCAGTAAACCTTTATCCAGGCTGTGTCAAAAGCATTATGAGGGAGACCTCCTGATATTTAGACAAATTAAATCAGTTCTTATCTGTTAGATCTGTTTTATTGATAATGTACTTTTGACGCGGCCTCATTTCTTTTCCGGATAAAAAACCACATCAAAAAAAGCTTTCATCCTGGCTGCATAAGGTACTCCGAACTCTTTGAAAAATCCTTTGGTTTGAGCATCAGGTTTCCAATCGAAAAAAGCATGATAAGCTCCCTCCACCTGTTCATATACTACCTTTTGTCCTGCTGCCTTTAATGCATCAGCATAAGCCTGTACATTAGCATCCTGGATTAGAAAATCATTGGTCCCCCTCAAAAGATATTGTGGTATGGCTCTTTCTTTTACATTCGGGATGTGATCAATGGGAGCAACAGCTTTTTGGGCTTCTTCAGATTCTTTGCCCATATGCGCTGTAAGCAACCCTCCGGCAAATACACCATAACTCGGAGCTGCCACCTTAATAGCCCGTGAAACTTCCTCTCTTACTTTTTCAATGGTTTTGTCTTTTGGAAGATAAGAGGGCAAAAATTCATGAACATCTTCCAGTTCACCAAACCCTTTGTCGCCGATCTTGTCCGGAAAATTAGCGGCAGAGGCTGAAAGATGACCTCCGGCGCTGTCTCCGGTAAGTGCTATTCTGGTTGGATCAGCTCCATATGCTTCAGCATGTTCCATGATATGGATAATGGCTCCGAAAACATCCTCGATAAGGTGGTGCATTTTGTTGGGGCTCTCGTCACCATCCAGCAAATGCATCCATCGATAATCAATGCTGAATACAACATAATCTCCTGACCTGACCAGTTCCCTGGCAAGGCCCCGCATGATGTCTTCAGTATTGGAGATCCATCCGCCTCCATGGATAATGACTATGCATGGCAGGTTTTTTGCATTATCCGGGGAATAAACATCGTATTTTAAGACCTTCTTTCCCGGGGTCGCATATTCCACGTTTTGAATAACTTTGAAACCTTCCAAAACTTCCTCTTTTACAAATGAGGCGCCAAGGGTTTTTGGCTGGTCAATGATTACATTAAATTCAGGTGTCATTGATTCGTAATACATGGCTCCCCACATGCCAGGAATCGAAAAATAACCACTGTCAAATGCATATCCGGTGGCAGGTCTGGTTTTGATGGATAATACTGTTCCATGCACAACCTTTCCATCCTTGGGGATAGCAGGTGTTATGGTGATTTGGCCGTTAACGGGAATTTCTACTTTTACGAGGTGGGTTTTGGTTTCTCCTGTATTTTGCGCAGACAATGAAGCAATCATTAAGAGCAGGAAAAGAACAGATAATAAATGTGATTTTGTTTTGTTCATTTTAATGAAACGTAAGTAAGGTTGATTAAATCTATGTTTGCTGGGATCAAATTCCAAATTCAGTACAACTTTAGAAAATAATCGGATACTATCGTCAGAGAATGTCAATTTTTAGACTAATGTTACCTGGATTTGAACATAAAACCCGGAAATATGAGCTCATCAAGTGCCACGATAACCAAATATCGACCTTGAAAAGCGTTAATTTTTTGATTTGGTTCTTCTAATTCGTCTTATAAAGCACTGAAAATTTTGATTTTATATGTCAAAGCGTTTATTTTGCATGGATTTTTTCAAAAGGGGTGTTACCTTTGCAGTCCGTTTGGAAAAACGGTTTATTAATAGTTCTCAGCAACAATAGAAATATTTGCTTAAAAAGTAACAGATAATGGCATTAATTGGACAGATTCGAAAAAATTCCTGGCTCCTTATCGTAATGATCGGTATTGGCCTTGGTGGATTTATTCTCATGGATTTTATTTCCGCCAAGCAACGTGGTGGAACGGGTGGAGGTCAGTTTGACCTTGGAAAAGTAGATGGTCAAAAGATCGACCGTCAGGAATTTGAAAGAGCATATAGCTTATTATACAGTAGCTCCAGTGGTGGTGATGTGAATGGTCGTCGTACTTTCTTGTGGAACTATTTCGTAGAGGAGGTGCTGGTAAATAAAGAAGCAGAGGATTTGGGATTAGGCATTAGTGATGCCGAATTGAACGATCTCGAGTTTGGTACAAACCCTAGTCGGATTATCGTTTCAAGGTTTTCCAACCCTAATGCTCCGGGGCAGGTAGACAGACAACAACTCAACAATATCAAGCAGATTATTGAAGAGGATCGTATTGATCAGGCTATTCAACAAGGACAGTTGAGTCAGCAATTTGTTCCTTACTGGAGACATCAGCGTGATGAAATCAGAAAGGATCGTTTGCAATCCAAGATCAACGCTTTGGTTCAGAAAGCTATGTATGCTCCGGGATGGATGGCTCAAATGGGTTATACGGAACAAAGTCAGTTGGTTGACTTCTCTTTTGTGAAAGTGCCTTACGATGAAGTTGACCCAAGTGAGGTGAGCTTGTCTGATGCAGACTATGAAGCATATCTTCAGGAAAATGCGGAATTGTACAAGGAAAAGGAAGAATCAAGAGTAATCAGTTTTGTGACCTTTGATGTTGAGCCAACTGAGGCGGATATTGATACTTGCAGAGCTCAGCTCGAAAGACTTATTGCTGGTTTCGAAGCCGCTGAAACTGCTGCCAAAGATTCTGCTTATGTACAAAGATATGGTGGACTTATCGACGAGGTTTATTTTACGGAATCAGAATTGAGCCAAATCCTTAAGGATACAGTATTCCAGGTGCCTGTAGGTAAAGTATTCGGACCTTATGAAGATAGTGGCGTATTCACAATGGCAAAGATCAGAGACCGTAAAATGATTCCTGATTCTGTTAAATCACGCCATATTTTGCGTCCGGTTAATACCATCGAAGAGTTTACTGCTGCGCAAAACACCATTGACAGTTTGAAGAACCTCATCGAAAATGGAACCAATACCTTTGAGGAACTTGCTGCTGCTTTTGGTACTGACGGAACTTCCACCAAAGGAGGAGATCTTGGTTATGTAGGAACCGGAGCCATGGTTAAGCCATTCAATGACCTGATTTTCTACAAAGCTGACGAAGGTCAGTTGTATACGGTTATCACCCAGTTTGGTTTGCACCTGGTTGAAGTGACAGGTAAGAAATTTATTAATAATAAAGAAGGTGTTCAATTGGCTTTCATTTCTGAGGATATTGTTCCTAGTGAAGAGACCAGAAATGAGGTTTACGAAAAAGCTACTGCCTTTGTAGGCCAGAACCGTTCAATTGAAGCTATGGAAGCTGCCGCTGCCGAGAATCCAGCGCTATCAGTGGAAACAACATTGCCGCTCAAGAAAAATGATTATGCTGTTGGTAGCCTTGGTGCAACTGACGATGCTCGTGAGATGGTGAAGTGGGGATTCTCTGCTAAAAAAGGAGCTGTATCCAATGTAGTTTATACCTTCAAAGATCAGCGTTTCTTCTACGATAACAAATATGTAGCTGTTGCTTTGAAAGCAGTTCAGAAGCCAGGTGTTCCATCAGTAGAGAACATCAAAGACGAAATTCAGCCAATGGTGCTGGATGAAAAGCGTGCTGAGATGATCATGTCTCAGATCCAGGGAATGGACATGGATGCTGTTGCTGCTAAATACAGTGTTCCTGTAGATTCTGTTTCAGGTGTTTCCTTTAAATCACTTAACGTAACAGGAATGGGTAATGAGCCTAAGGTTGTTGCCACCGCCTTTGGTCTTGAAAACGGACAGATCTCTAGTCCTGTTCAAGGAAATACAGGGGTGTACATCGTGAAGATGAACAACAAGCCTGCTCCAACTACACCAACTGCATTATTGCAGGTTCGTCAGTCAATTCAGCGTACTGACAGCGGCAATGTGCTTTCTTCATTGTTTGAATCCATGAAGGACAAAGCAGATATTAACGATAATCGTGCCACCTTCTATTAATAGAAAATGGTGGTTTGAAATATACCAATAGGTAAGGAAATCCCGGGTTTTGGCATAGTTCAAAATCCGGGATTTTTGTTTTTAGGCACACAGACCTCCGAGGTTTTCAAAACCTCCGAGGTCTTGTCGCATATTGAGCAATAATGATAAAAAATTACAAATGTCCATTCCCTATCCTTCCATTGTGTTGTCTTTCAATTGGCCTGCCCTTCAGGGCATGGGATAGAAAAAAGGCAATAAATTGAGGCCTTTAGGCCTTTCCCTATGGCCCTTGAAAATGACAAAACCAATTAAAACTAAGAATGGGCACGACCAAGAGTCGGATTTGATAATATTCAAAAAAGGAGAGAGGATTGTAGTAACATAAAAAATCCCGAACGCCATTACCGCGTCCGGGATTTTTTTAACTAATTCTGGAAGAAAGCTAAATTTAAAAAATCCTTAGCTTCCTCCTTAGCCTTAGCCCTGCTTGCCGA
The DNA here is from genome assembly GCA_008501835.1 of Bacteroidota bacterium. GTDB lineage: Bacteria > Bacteroidota > Bacteroidia > Chitinophagales > Saprospiraceae > BCD1. The sequence continues at coordinate 2,216 of QQUB01000652.1, read as the reverse complement.
GGCACGCAGGCAAGCTCGAGTTATTCATAACTCATATTATTTACCAAGCACTTCAGCCATGGTAGCACCGATCTGTGCTGGAGAGTTTACAACGTGGATACCACATTCGCGCATGATTTTCATCTTGGCTTCGGCAGTATCATCAGAACCTCCGATGATGGCTCCGGCATGACCCATTGTACGGCCTTTAGGAGCCGTTTGTCCTGCGATGAACCCTACAACCGGTTTAGTGCCGTGTTCTTTAACGTAATGCGCTGCATCGGCTTCCATACTACCTCCGATCTCTCCGATCATGATGATGCCTTCCGTTTCAGGATCATTCATGAGCAGTTCGACAGCTTCTTTGGTAGTAGTTCCTACGATTGGATCACCACCGATCCCGATACAGGTAGATTGGCCCATTCCGGCTTTGGTAACCTGATCCACAGCTTCATATGTCAGTGTTCCTGAACGGGAAACGATCCCGATCTTACCTTTGCGGTGAATGAAGCCAGGCATGATACCGCATTTGGCTTCTTCAGGAGTAATGACTCCAGGACAGTTAGGGCCTACCAGTCTGCAATCGTAATTGTTGAGGTAAGCTTTCACTTTTACCATATCCTGAACAGGAATTCCTTCCGTAATACAGATGATCACATTGATGCCTGCTTCAGCTGCTTCCATAATAGCGTCTGCAGCAAATGGAGGAGGTACAAAGATAACCGAAGTATTGGCACCCGCCTTATCAACTGCTTCAGCAACAGTGTTGAAAACCGGCTTGTCAAGGTGAGTCATTCCTCCTTTTCCAGGAGTTACACCACCGACAACATTAGTACCATATTCCAGCATTTGGGTAGCATGGAAGGTTCCTTCCTTACCTGTGAATCCCTGGACGATGATTCTGGAGTCTTTATTTACAAGAACTGACATAAGTTTAAATTATTTTCAATGTTCAATTATTATTCTAAAGGCTAAGGAGAAGGCCGGAAAATTTAAAATTCCTTTGCCTTCACCTTTGCCTGAATTATTCGTCTTCTTCGACGATGATGAAAACATCCTCGTCCTGTTTTTTCATAAAATATCGTTCCCGCGCAAATTTTTCCTTATTGATCTCTTGCTCCAGGCGTTGCTCTTTCGCTATTTTGATCTGCTCAATGTAATAGAGCTTGTCGGCTTCCAGTTTGTTGACGGTTTTTTGTAAACGCCATTCCGTCAGCAGGTCATGCCTGTCAAAAAAGATCATCCATGCCAGGAAGGCTGTCAGGACCAGGAAATACCTGTTTTTAAAAGGTCCCGGAACCTTATCCAGCAGGGGTTGTAAAGGATTATTGCTAGCCATAAGTGCTGTTTTTATGTAAAACTACAAAAACGGCAGCAATTTAGCTGATCAAAGCTTTACCCGGATAGATTGCAGAATCTCCCAGTTGTTCCTCAATTCTGAGTAACTGGTTGTATTTTGCAATTCTGTCAGAACGGGAAGCTGAACCGGTTTTAATCTGTCCTGCGTTCAACGCAACTGCGATGTCCGCAATGGTAGTATCTTCAGTTTCTCCTGAACGGTGGCTGATCACAGAAGTATATGCGTTACGGGTAGCAAGGTTAACCGCATCAACTGTTTCAGAAAGCGTACCGATCTGGTTCACTTTGATCAGGATTGAATTGGCAACACCTTCGTTGATACCTCTTTGCAGACGCTCTGTATTGGTTACGAATAAATCGTCTCCAACGATCTGTAATCTGTCACCCAATAAAGCAGTTTTTTCCTTGAATCCTGCCCAGTCATCTTCTGCCAGACCATCTTCAATAGAAATGATTGGGTATTTATCACACCAGTCTTTCCAGAAACCAACCATCTCAGATGAGGTCAGTTTGTCACCGGTAGACCATTTCAGGTGATAGATCTTTTCTTCCGGAATATAGAATTCAGAGGAAGCCGGGTCCAGAGCGATGAAAATATCCTCTCCAGGACGGTAACCTGCTTTCTCGATAGATTGCAGTACGATCTGAATCGCTTCATCATTAGAACCAATATTTGGAGCAAATCCTCCTTCATCACCTACGTTGGTAGAGTATCCTTTTCCTTTCAATACGGATTTCAGACTGTGGAAAACTTCCACACCCATGCGCAATCCCTGAGAGAAGGTCTCGGCACCTACAGGCATGATCATAAATTCCTGGAAGTCGATGCTGTTGTCGGCATGAGAACCTCCATTGAGGATGTTCATCATTGGAACCGG
>QQUB01000111.1 GCA_008501835.1 Bacteroidota bacterium | reverse complement strand
CGAATAAGGAATTTTTAATTCTGCAACCCAGCCTTCATTGGTGATGTTGACAGCGCTTTTCCACACGGCATCCCAGCCTTCATCCTCTCCATTCGGAGTGGCCAGGGCATCAAATTGAACTCCGGCAGCAGTAACAATGAATTCCATACCATTTATTCCTCCTTTATATGGATCGATAAAAACACCAAACCAATCGGCATTTCCAATCCCATCCCGCTCTACAATTTGCTGACGGATACTGTCGGGTTGGTTATCGTACATTTTAGCGCTTACATAAATTCCGGTGTTGTCGTAAAGTACTTTTACTTCGGTAGGGAAAGTAGCTTTCTCCCCAAAGGTAGGATCAAGGGTTATAAAGTCGGTGGCGATGGAAGTCGATGAAAGCCAGGCTTCGTCAGATAGATCCCCGTCAATATCAGGGGCTTTGTCGATTTTAAATGCGGTGATTTGTTTTTTCAGTAAGTCGGGTTGTTGGTCCGTAGTTTCCGGCTCGAAGGCACTTTGGGCAAATGTGAGCAGGGTTAGGCAACAGAAAAATGCGCAAAAAAGTGTTTTTTTCATCAGGTGATAAAATTAGAGAGAACCGCGAAGTGCTGTCTGCAAATTACAGTCAGTAGTCGTTAGTCAGGTGTTTTTTAGAATAACCCACAACCGTTCATGCGTCAAACACTTGGGTCTTCGTTAGTAAAATTTCTCATTAAGTCCGATTCTAATAGACAATGGCTCAGCCAAAGGGTTGCAAAATGGGCGTTTTCTTAACTTTTTTATCGCCAATCCCAGGCAATGAGTTCCCATTGCGTACCATCCGGTGACCCATAACTGAAAAGATGTTCGAAACCGACTTTTTGGTGTGCCCGGAGAGATCTTTTATTTTCGTCATCGACCTCTGTAATGATGAGTGGAAATTGTTGGGCATGCTGTCTTTGTAAACCCTCATATAATCCCAGGAAAACTCCCTGCCCACGGTATTGTTTGGCAATGCATACCTGCCCCATAATGAGGTAATCCATATTGGCCAAAGATTTCCCTTTAAAGGAAAGACTATCGATCATATCGAACATGGGGATCAGGATTGGAATTTTTTCCCGGAAGGACTTTGTCATGGCCAGGGCGTAACCAATAACTTGTCTATCCACTTTCGCAATAGAATGGGCGGCTTGTTCATTCATGTCTTCGAGGAGCTGTTTTGTATGTCTTACGGTAACAAAACCCTGGTCTTGCTTTTCCTTTTCTGATATTGCCTCCGAAAGGTTGGCTTTTTGTAAGAATAACATTTGTTCAAAGTCAACAGAAGCTTTGGGTGTTACATAATTTACCATTGGAAAAAATTTGAACTAAAATAAGGGTATTTGGACTTTTTAGGTATTGTTTTTTAACTTCATCGCCTAAATTTTATTGGGAAGCGGGCTAATAATTTTTCAGTTTTTCCAGGTTGTTAAAAAAAATTGACCGTACTCACCGAATTCATTCGGTGCGACGAGCCGAATGAATTCGGCGAGTACGATTAACTACATAGACCTTGATGGAAAATGGCTAAATTTCAGCTAAAATCATATTCTAAATAATATCCATGATCGAGACAATCAAAAAACGACATATTGAATCGTACCAAAAAGAACCTTTGATGTTAAAGGCACCTTCAAGGATAAATATAATTGGGGAACATACGGATTATAACCTTGGCTATTCTCTGCCTGCTGCCGTGAAACAATCATTGGTTTTTGCCCTGAGTGAAAGTGAGGATGGGGATATGCATCTGGATGCAGTTGACCTGAATGAAACGGCTAATTTTGGGATAAGGGAAAATGAATACCCACAGGGACACTGGACAGGGTATTTCAAAACTATGTTGATGGAACTGGAGAGCAGGGGGTATGCGGTTAAGGGCATCAACTGTACTTTTGGTGGAGATATTCCGATCGGAGCGGGTATGTCTTCCTCTTCGGCATTGAATTGTGGATTGCTTTTTGGGTTAAATGAGCTGTTTGATTTAGGGTTGACAAGAAGAGAAATGATGTTTATTGCACAGGCTGCGGAGCATCGATTTGGGGTCAAAGGAGGATTGCTGGATCAATATTCCATTTTGAATGGAAAGTCAGGACACGCATTATTGCTTGATTTTAAAAATATCAGTCATACCTATGTGCCTCTTGAAATTGGTGAATACCACTTTGTTTTGTTCAATACCTGCGTTAAACACAGTCTGGTCAATTCACCCTTCAACCAACGGAGGAATGCCTGCCACAGGGTTATGGATCTGTTGGCTAAGGATGATGAAAAAATACAGTCCTTTCAGGATTTTGATGAAGCTACTTTAAACCGCTATAAAGACCAGGTAGATGAAGATGATTATATAAAAGCCTTGTTTGTCCTTCGGGAAGATGAGAGGGTATTAAAGACGGTGGAAGCCCTCAAGGCAGGTGACGTTACAGCGCTTGGCGAATACTTATGGCAATCTCATGCCGGCCTTCGAAATGACTATGAAGTGAGTTGTGAAGAACTCGATTTCCTGGTGGATCATATCCGGGATTTGGAGGGTGTCCTGGGATCGAGAATGATTGGTGGAGGCTTTGGCGGTTGCACGATTAATGTCATTCATGAGGATCAGGTTCAGACTGTCTGGCAGAGTCTTCAGAAAGCCTATTTTGATAAATTTGGTGTCGAAGCGCAAATGGTGGAAGTTGAGGTTGGGGAAGGGATTTCTTTGATAGGGTAGATAGGGGATGAGGGAATAAGGACAAAAGGACAAAAGGACAAAAGGAATAAGGACATAAGGGAACAAGGACATGAGGGAATAGGGGAATAGGAGGTTTTGTCTTAGCGATCTTTGTGCTTTCCTGGCGTTCTTGGCGGTTAAATTTTTCCAGTTTTGGGTCATGTTTGATGATGCCTTTTGAATTTCGAATTAAGTAAGCGTTTCCAGAAACAACAATAAAATTGCATCCCTTTTATCCCCTTTTTGACTGTGACCTATATTTTTATTACTTTTATGTTTATACAATCCGGGGAACCACGATCGTAAAAGTTTCGAAATGTACCATAACGATCACAAGATCCGGAAATACTACTCATCGAATTAGAACCATATGAGAGGATTAGCTTTTTTGGTCTTTCTGTTATTTTGTGTATTCCTTTTTTGGGCAAGGCATTTTTACGTTTGTCAGGTTAAAAATCTTTGTGTTGAAGAACCTGTTGATGTCAGGTTGAATACTTTGCAGCTCAAGGATGATGGTGCCGTTATTCTCGAAGGGTATGACGAGTTTGCCTTTGAAGCACAGCAGACCACTCCACGTTTAAATGCCAATAATGAATCATTCCTGGACACTTTGGCTCATATTTTAAATGCTGACTCTACTAAAAAATTGACGATCACTGCTTTTTACCGGGAAAGCGAAAAAGATATCCAGCCTGGTTTTTTCGAAAATATGGGTGTTGCCAGGGCAGATGAAATCAGGAAACTGCTGGTTGAAAGAGGAGTTGACCAAAGTCGCATCAGCCTCGATCATGGAATAAGTGAAGATGAGACTTTGTCGGCACCTTTATTGTTCGATCTTTATACGGCAGATGTTCCCGATGAGTACGACAAGGTGCAGTTTACCTTTACCAATATGACCTTTTCAGACGCCAATTTTGAATTCGATTCTGATGAATTCAAACCCGGTGAACCTTTCCACCTGTATGCTGATTCGGTCAAGATCTATTTTGAACAGAATCCGGGGAAGACTTTGACCATAATTGGTCATACCGATAATATAGGGGAGAAAAGATACAATTATAATCTAGGACTTCGGAGAGCCAAAAGTAGCCGGGAATATTTCCGTGAATTGGGAGTGACAGTAGACATTGAAGTGGATTCAAAAGGGGAAAAACGTGCGGTTGCTACCAATGAAACCTCCGAAGGTCGCCAAAAGAATCGCCGGGTCAATTTTGTGATTGAGGATTCGGCTGATGACTCAGAGTAATGGAATTGTTTTTCGTGTAATCGATCCCAAAAATCATTCGAATATTCGTGGCGCAACTTTTTATGCTTTTGACAAAACGCTTCGATTCGAAATACCTTCACCCTTTTTAAACGTTAAAAATTTTTGCAATGGATTTTACGCAATTTTTTGATAAGATGGAATCTCAGGAGAGTTACACGATCCTGTTTATCACTATTGTTGGTTTCCTTTTCGGATTATTGGTTGGATTTTTATTGAGAACAGCCAAAGTCCGTCGTTTAAAAAAGGAACTTAAGGAAGTCAAAAAAAAACTTGAAGACTCCGAAGCTCAGCTAGCAACAGCTCAGGAAGAGTTGTTGAAAAAATCCACTGCTCTTGAGGAGGCCCAGCAGGAATCCCGCTCCCTTATAGATAAGTTGAAGTTATTGGAAGATGAAAAGGAAAATATCTATAACCAGGTTTACAGTCTGAATACGGAACTGGAACAGGAGCAGGCCACTAACCGGACCTATTCGGCCACCATTGAAGAACTGAGTGATCAAGTCGTTGGGTTGAAAACCCAAAATGAACAGTTAGCAGAGGAAATTGAGGAGCTTCGGTCATCACCTGTTGCTACCCCTCTCGATACTACTTCCTCAGATACTTTAAGCAGACTGGAAACCTTTGAAGCAAAACTGGATAAACTCACCGCAGAAAATGAATTGCTGAAAGCCAGGATCAATGAGGTGCAGGCAGGAACGATTTCCGAATCCGCTCCTCCTTTGGAAGTGGGCGCCATCCATGCATCCCAAAGTGATGTGGCCGAACCAGACCTGGGGCTGGCTTCAGAAAAACCCGGGTTGAAAAAGAAGATCATTACGGATGGTGTTCAAAAAGATGACCTGACACAGATCAGTGGGGTAGGGCCATTTATCCAACAGCAACTTTACGATGTAGGAATCCATACCTACGAACAGATCAGCCAGTTTGATAAAGCGAAAATGGATGAGGTGACCAGAGAAATCGGTTACTTCCCCGGAAGAATGGAAAAAGACAATTGGGTTGGTCAGGCAAAAACACTGATGGCCAATCCACCGAAGGCTAAAGGCAAAGCCAAAAAATCTACTTATCCCTCCAACGATCAGGATCTCAAAGTGATCGAAGGCATTGGTCCAAAGATCGAAGGTATCCTCAAAGATGCGGGCATTAACAACTGGACGGAACTCGCCGCCAGCAGCCAAAAACGCCTCCGGGATATCCTCGATGCCGCAGGCAGCCGTTATAAAATGCACGACCCGGCCACCTGGTGTGACCAGGCTTCCCTCGCCGCTAATGGCAAGTGGGATGAACTTAAGGAAATGCAGGATAAGCTGAAGGGAGGAAAGGCCTAAATCAAGGCGATGCCTTTGCGCAGGCTTTAGGGAAGGAAAAGGCGTTGCTTTGTCGAAGAAGAATATTAAATGCAAAGCCCTGGTCCACACGGACCAGGGCTTTGTTCGTTTTTAGTTCTAAAGGCTTATAGCCCTTAACTTGTTCTATGTAATATTATTGCTTCAGCAATTTCTTGGTAATGCTCCCTCTTTCCGTCTGAATTTCCATCAAATAAATACCAGTTAATAACTCCGAAATATCAATGGCCGGATTGTCATTTATCTGATCTTGATCAATCATAAAAACCATTTTTCCATAAATATCAAAAATTATGATATTCTTCAACGCAAGGTTCGATTCATTGCTGATGGTTACCCAATCCGATGACGGGTTTGGAGTTAAAGAAATGCTATTGGCCAAAAAGTGATTTTCCGTGCTTGAAGTATTATCAACCGTTACCGTAAATTCGCAATTAGAGCTGTTACCAGCTACATCGGTGGCCACAAAAGAATTGGTTGTGGTACCCAATGGAAATGTACTCCCAGAAGCCAAACCTGCTGTTTGTAGCAACTCATACTCGACTTCCAGCAGGTATCGGTAAGTTTGGCTCGGCAGGGAGGCTATATCATTCCAGGTTCCATTGCCTAACATGATCGTGTAATTTTCAGGCTCTCCTGAAGGTCCGCTGTTATTCGGCTCCCCTTCATTCCAGTTGTTATAATCAGAAGGATCACCGCTGAACCATTCGAATTCCCCTTCAGAAGAAATGTCCGTATAACCGATTAAGATATTGGCAAGGCCACTGGTAGGTTCGCGGACGGCATTCAGGATATACATATTTTCTTCCTCGTTTCGAATGGTCCCCAAGGTGCCACCGTTGTCCGGCGCATCCGTAAAAGCCGCATCTTCCGGAACAAATAATGAATTAGAAAGGTAATACGACTGATTGTCCATGGTTCCCAATGGTGTGAAATCGTCAATTGGGTTGATCACAGAACAGTTGTCTGAAACAGCAACATCAAAGTTTACAGTTGCTCCCGTTGCTCCTTGATCAACATTGACAGTCATATCATCAGGGCACTCAAAAACGGGAGATTCAACATCCAGAACTGTAACCGTAAAATTACAACTCACAATATTCCCATCACTATCTACGGCAGTATAAACAACAGGGGTGTTGCCAACAGGGTAGGCCGAACCCGCTTCAAAGCCTAAAGTCAAAGTAGGTTCAACAGTCCCATCTTCCAAATCACTAACCGTGACCTCAAAATTGGCAATACCGCTGCATTCTCCGGGAGAGGAGTCAACGGTAAGGCTTTCAGGACAACTCATCACAGGAGCGGAACCGATCATTTCGAATAATTGTACATCAGCTACCTGGAGAATGGTGGACGGGCCACAAGTGCCTGTAAAGTTTACCCGGTATATGGAATAAGCTTCTGTATTCGAAAAAGCAAAGGTCCTGGAAAGAAACCTTTCCGTAACGCAAGGGATGGTACCTGTAGCGATGCTTGTATAATCAGAACCGTCATTGGAACCGAAAATCTCATACTCCTGTGGATCTCTTTCAGGGGCATCATTGGCAGTCACAATAGCGATAGAAGTAGCTATGGTGGCACTTCCCACATTAACTTCAAAACCCATACCGTCCTGGAAGAAAAAGTCCAGAAACTTTGTGTCGGGATCCTGGTCAATGACCTGTTGGGCAGTTTCCGTTGGAGGTGAGCTGACATCGCCAAATGGAATTGCTGTATGGATATCGGAATCAAAAATGCCTTGTCCATTGAGTTGGAACAGGCATATTACTAGAATGAAAATTGTAGATAGTCTCTTCATATTTTTAATATTGAATTAGAAAAGAAAGTGAGTTGGATCTTTTTCCTTCCTAAAATAGGGTTATTCCTTCATAAATGGTCTGTTTAACTCGTTAAAATCCACTTTAAGAATAAATTTGGTTAAACCTTTTTTCTTCTGTTCTGTCAAAAAATCCGTAAAAATTAATGCCAGGCAACCAAACTTGGTTTTTTTGCACCATGTAATCGAATGACCAAAAGACATAAACAATCCCGAAGCCACTTTAATCAATAATTGACTTATGAAAGGAACACCAAATCGTTTTCTTTTGCCAATGATCCTTTTGGCAAATTGTTACTTTTTTTCCCTGCACGCACAAGTTTATGAAGACCATTTCGGAACCGGCCATGATGTCGGGGTTACGGTAAGTTCCAGCCCTTCTGTTGGAGCTGATTCAGCGGCTCATACGCTTAATGGAACTGGCTATTTCCCGGACATGGAAGGAGCTTCCCGGTTTTTGGCACAGGCTGGTTTTGGGGGTAGTTATGAAGAAATATATAATGTGACCCAGGTTGGGGTCGAAGCCTGGCTGGAGGAACAGTTTTCTATGCCTTACAATTCATTTTTGACCAGTTATGAAGTAACATTTGGAGAAGTTAA
>QQUB01000628.1 GCA_008501835.1 Bacteroidota bacterium | reverse complement strand
CGAAGTCATTATCGTCAATGGAACTACCTATGATGAGAACATGACCTCCGGAACAGAAACCCTCGAAAATGCCTCCGCCAACGGGTGTGACTCTATAATACACGTTAATCTGACTTTCCTGCAAACTCCTGAATTTGACCTTATAGAAACACTTTGCGCAGGAGAATCCATATTGGTCAATGGAAACACCTATGATGCTTCCAACCCGGAAGGTACAGAAACCATCATAGGAGGCGCCACAAATGGATGCGACAGTATAGTTAATGTCAGTCTTTCTTTCTATTCTGTCCTGAATGCCTCTATTTCAGGGGATACAGATATTTGTTCCGGTGAATCAACCTTTATCACCTTCAACTTTAATGCTCCTGAAACATTTTCTGTCCAATATTCAGGAGAAAATGGAGAGCTAATTATGCTTGATGATATTGCCGATGGTTACTCCCTGGAGGTTTCTCCTTCTTCCACAACCACCTATGGAATTGAATTCATCGTGGTCTCAGGAACCAATTGTCCGATAAATATTGATGATGCGGCTACAGTAAATGTCAGTGAATTAACAGCACAGGTTACCATTGATCAGTCGATCCTGTGTGGCAATTCTGCGGAGGGAGCATTATCAGCAGTGGCAGGTTCTGGTATTGCCCCATATTTTTACTCGTGGAGCAACGGAGGCAACGGCAACTCCATCAGCAATCTTTCCTCAGGCACCTATACCGTTCAGGTACTTGATGCAGCTGGGTGTATGGTTGAAGCTTCCACAACTTTAACTGCGCCTGAAACCATTGATGCTGTTTTAATAGCGGAGGCTCCAAACTGTTTTGATACCCAAAGCGGGAACCTGACCATTCAATCCATTTCCGGTGGTTCCGGAGGATTTGAATACTCCCTGGATGGAGAGTTTTTCCAACCACTAACTGATATTCCATTTGAGTTAAACGGACTCACCCCCGGAGATTTTTCTCTTTTCATTCAAGATGCCAACGATTGCCAGACAGAAGATCAGTTCACTGTTCCTGAAGCGGAAATCCTTACCATCGACCTGGGACCTGATGTGTTCATCGATTTAGGCAATTTTGCAAACCTGGTTGGAATTCCGAATTTTTCAGTAGACTCCTTAGTTTGGTGGCCGTTAGATTCCTTACAATCGACAACAGAACTTTCTACCCTGGCAAACCCAACGTCGAGTACGACATACACAATTCTTGCATTTGATGAGGATGGATGTCCGGCAACAGATGAAGTCCGGATCATTGTTAACAGGGATGTGCCAGTATTTATCCCTCCAGCTTTCAGTCCAAACGGAGATGGTATAAATGACCGGTTTACTGTTTTTGGTGGTCAGGGAGTGGCTTTGGTCAATACCCTGAAAATTTTCGACCGCTGGGGCAATGCTGTTTACGAAAGCGGCCCTTTCCCTCCAAACGATCCCAACTATGGCTGGAACGGAAAATACCAGGGACAGCTGATGAATCCGGCGGTGTTTGTATTTTATACAGAAGTGATCTACCTGGATGGAAGGACAGAGGTGATCAAGGGGGACGTGATGTTGATGAGGTAGAAAGGGCAAAAGCACAAGGAAAAAAAAGAATCAATTTGCAATTACCTCAAGGTGATGCCTTTGCCACCCCACGAGGGGTGGCAAAGGTGCCGCCTTGTTGAAATAGAAATACTTTTTTTCTAAAAAATAGTATTTCTTATAGTCCGTGTTTCCTAAAACCCAACCGATAAGGAATCACCTGAATCGTCACCGGTAATGGAGGCTCCTATTTCCGAAGAGATGCCTATCAGTATCCCCCAATCTTTATACTTCCCGTCCTGGAAAGAGGTTGCTACTTCAACTCTGAAAAACCTGAAAATCTTATCCAGAGAATACCCTAATTCAAAATAGTTCTCTGAAGTCGGAGTACTCAGATAATTTACAAACAGGTTCTCACGCATTCCCAACATCCAGACTGCCGGAATTTGGGTAACCAAAAACTTTCTAAAGCCATAATGTGCATGGGCTGACAGGTATCGGTCGTCAGTACTATGTTTGTAATATTCAAGCAACCTGAAGCTACCCACAGGATCTGCCGTTGTGTACCTCAATTGATTGCCGGCAAAGTGCTTGAAATCCATGAAAGCCATTGTCCTGTTCTCAATAAACATACCTGCATTGACTTTCACATGAACATTGGAACGGGCGCCCATTCGGAATTGGTGCTTAAAAGTGAAATCGACCAAACTAAATTGTGCTGTTGAATTCAGGAAGGCAATAGGCCAGGCAGTTTTGTATTCAAAGACAAAAGTTGGAGTTGCCCGGCTAAGGATCTGCTTTTTCCCATTTCGAATAGCATATTTTTGCCAAGGCTTCACCTCAAATCCCAGCGTGGCCATAAATGCAGTTTCAGCCCCTGGCAATGGAGGCATCACCGCATCATTAACCGGAATATTGGAGGCGTAATTCCGATTATCATACTTTATCCAGGTCTGATGTGTATTATTTTGTAATGTATATCTTTCTGCCCATTCAAAATTTCCATGCAATTTCCATTTCCCCATCGTTTTTTCTCCGTGCAACCTGACAAAATCTTTTTCATACAAGCGAATAAAATTCCGCTCATAAAAGAGGTTTTCCGCCATACTCAGGAATTCATTGATCGGGCGTGCTTCATTATATTGAAATATATAACGACCTCCTGATAACTCAAGCATATGATTATTGAGTACATTTCCTGAAGAGCTGGTTTTTAACCCAAGGACTCCGGTGAGTTTATTTCTGGCAAAGGCATATCTAGGCGTGAGTGTGGCTTCAAACCTACGGTGTTCCTGCCTTCTGGTAAAGGTAAAATCCTCATGCAAACTGAATCCTTCTACCGGGTTAAACTGAATTCCCATTAAAGGGGAACTATACCCAAAAGAAGATTTTTCTCCCGTTTTGAATTTATATCCTGTAAAAATATCTCCGAACGAAAACCCACTACTTGGTTTTCCTTCCTCTTTTGCCCTCTCCACCGTAGCCAGGCTATCCACTCTTGCATAACCTTTGACCTCGTATTTCGTCAACGGAATGGGTCTTACTGCTGCCCAGTAAGTCGAGTCCTTTTCATAGGCTGTAGAATCGATGGACATATCTCTTTCAGAAACAACCTCAGGTTCTTCCTGGGCTTTTTGTTCCTCCTTTTCATATACGCGCATTAATTTTCGAAGGTCCTTTCTGGTAAGTTCCTCGCCGGTTTGAAGTTTATCATAAACAGATCCGGATTTATTACCGGCTTTTTCTTCCAGCTGAGTGGCAAGTTCTGCGTTGATTTTTTCATCGATAACCCGAAGGTCTACATCCAGGTCAGGATTTAACTGGATCTTATAATCATTCGCCGTAGCCAGGTATTGATAGGCAATCCTGAAGCCTAAAATCTTTCCCGAAATATTGAATTGGAAACTGACCGGCATCCATACATTTTCCTGAATAGGTGCATAGATTTGTTCAATATTTGTTTCAAATCCAAGGTAAAAAGCAGTCAGATCAAGACTATGAATACTCCAGTAATCTTCCAAAATGTAGATATATCCCTCATACACATTTTCTCCTCTGGAACGAGGAGTAACCTTTATTTTATTGACATTATAACCACGGTCTTCAAAATACCCTTCGAGTTTGAATTTATAATAGGCAAATGCTTTACTGGATAAAGGGGAGATGGTTTCATCATCCTCATCATAAAAGCTACCCTGAAAATAACCATTCGGGCTGGTATTGTTATCCTCCCCCTGTTTACGGATGGAAATAACCGTTTCTTTGTATTTATTAGGCCTTTTGTACTCAATTTTACTCACGGACTCCGTCACAAAGGCAGTAGTCGAATCAAGCCCTTCTTTTTCAATTTGTGCCCTTAACAAAACCGGTGCATTGATCAATCTACCGGACCCTTTGATGTAAACTGTAGTTTCATATGCATCCAGTTGGTTCCGGTGATAATCGGCTTTGGCTATAGCTTTTCGCATGACGGTATACGCAGGGTCCTCTTCTCCGGCAACTATTTCCACCTCTTGCAACTGATAGGCCTGTTTTGTCAGAACGACATCTATTTTTTGAGCTCCAGGCTTTGCTTCCACCTGCTTGACAAAAGTATTATATCCCAAATACTGAAACACCAGAGTGTAACTGCCCGGAGATACCCTAATTTCATAGTCTCCTTCCACATTGGCAATGGCGCCTTTTCCGGTTTCTTTAACAAAAATAGAAGCAAATTCCAGAGGGACTCCGGTTTCATTTTGAATATTTCCCCTGATAGTACTCTGTGCGTCCAGGGAAATCACATTTAAAAACAGACAAACAATTATCGAAAGTTGAAAAACTCTTTTCATAGAGAAAACAGGGTTTGGTGTTATGAATAAATTCTAATATAAATCAAGTTTACTGCTCAATACAAATGAAGACCAAGAAACTCATTCAATTGTTGGTTATAAGGAGCAAAAAAAGCCTGCAGTTCCTCCCGGATATCTTCTGGCATCTGTTTTGGAGGAGCCACATTAAACCGCTGATTTAACATTTCTCTCAGATCAAATTCAGTTATCTGCAGATAATCGAACAATTGCTCCATAATTCCGACCGCTTTCTCAGGCTGCTGCAAATCTTCGGAGCGTATGACAAAAAGACGATCTCTTCCAAAAATGTTTAACCATTTCGGCAATTTTTTCATATATATTGACGGGCCGAGAAACAAACTATCTTCTCCTTGCTGGACCTTTTTCATCTCTAACCGGATATCTGTTACAAAGTCTGTTTTGGCCATAGATTTTCGTCCCTCCTTCCTGAATCTTTCATGCATTCGGTAATGAGAAAAGGCTCTTTCGGCTGGCTCACGCAGCATCAGGATTATTTTAATGCCCGGTAATAAGCGGTTTAGAATCCTGGGATTAGCGTAATAGAACGTATTTACGCTCGCTTCCCCGGTAATATAATTGACGCCCTCCTGCCTTTCTACCGTTATGGTTTCATTAAACAACTGACCTTTTTCATCCAATTCAGGCCAGATGAATTCAATATTTCCAGATTCATCTACAGCAGGGAATAGTTTTTTATAGTTTCTGAAACCCAGCGCAATTTTATACCATGGTTTTGAAAAAAGATCAGGTTCTTTCACTTTACAAGGCAATACCTGAGGATGTGCTACAAGGTATCGATATAAAGAAGAGGTACCGCACTTTCTTTCCCCGATGATAAAAAATGATGGTCGCAGGTGTTTCATTCATAAAAATTTTAAACCCTCAGAATTCTGTTTTGTTATTTTCAAAATCCAATATCTTATAATCCAAATAGTTTATTCCCATTTCATATATTTGGACCGGATATTTTTCTATAAAAAAACCATTAACATCTATCGACATGCTTGAAATTCTAAAACATGCCCATTCCGGCTTCCGCTGGATCGTACTTTTGCTACTCATCATTACCATCATTTCAGCCTTTTCCAAAAGGAAGTCCGGAGTCGCCATGAAAAGCGAAGATAAAAAATTACCGCTTTTCACCCTTATTGCCACCCATATCCAGTTGATTCTCGGATTGGTTCTTTATTTTATCAGTCCATATGTAGTATTTGCGGCTGACACAATGAAAGATTCACTCAGAAGGTTTTATACCGTTGAGCATATTGCATTGATGATCGTAGCTATTGTCCTGATCACTATTGGTTATAGCAAAGCAAAAAAGGCCGAATCATGGAAACCCGTTTTCACCTATTATCTGATTGGCCTCATCCTGATCCTGATCAGTATCCCCTGGCCATTTAGGAATTTAGGTGCAGGGTGGTTCTAAACAGGAACCCTACCTAGCCGGCATACAGGCACTGATTTGGACGGGTTTGAATGATTTTTATCTGAGATGAAACCTGTTCTAACCCGTTCAAATCGTATATTATTCGGATACTGCTAATTGAGATAATGCTAACCAGGCCATTAAACCTGTAGAAACTTTAAGGCAATCTTCATCGACATCAAATGTATTGGTATGAACAGGGGAGGTTATTCCCTTAGCTTTGTTCCCCGTACCCAGTCGATAAAAACATGCTGGCATCACCTGTGAATAGAAGGAAAAATCTTCTGCAGTGGTGCGTATGGGCAGTTCTACAACGTTTTCTTCCCCTAAATAATCAATCGCCCTCGATTTCACTTTGCCCGTCAACTCAGGTTCGTTGACAAGGCAGGGGTAACCTACTTTAATATCAAGCCTATAACTCCCTCCCATTCCCTCAGCGATATTACTGATCAGGGATTCGATCTTTTTATGGGCCTCAAATCTCCATTCTTCATCAAAGGTCCTAAGCGTACCCTTTAGATGGACTTCATTAGGAATAACGTTGGTTGATCCTCCCTCAGATTCAATATGTCCAAATGTCAAAACAGTTGGCATATTCGGATTAGCGTTTCGACTCACTACCATTTGCAATGCTGTAATAATGTGTGCTGTGATCACTACCGGATCAATACAATCATTTGGCAATGCACCGTGGCCGCCTTTGCCTTTAACCGTAATATAAATTTCATCAGCAGAAGCCATATAAATGCCGGATCTGATGCCAATTTTACCTACTTCCAAAGGAGGGTGTACATGCTGTCCCAAAATGGTTTCAGGGCTGGGGTTTTCCAGGGCGCTTTCCTTGATCATCAAGCTGGCCCCACCGGGTAATTTCTCTTCAGCAGGCTGGAAGAGCAATTTAATACTCCCTTCAAATTCATCCCTGAGCTCGTTAAGGATCCTGGCAGCGCCCAACAGGGAGGCCGTGTGTACATCATGGCCGCAGGCATGCATTATACCCTCGTTCACGGAACAATAGTCTACACTGTTCGCTTCTTTGATGGGTAAGGCATCAATATCGGCCCGTAAGGCCGTGATTTTTTTATCCGGGTTTTTTCCTTTTATCAAACCCACAATGCCATAACCTGCAATATTATTTTCGAAAGCAATCCCGAATTCCGAAAGCTTTTGAGCTATGAATGCAGAAGTCTCCTTCTCCTCAAAAGACAATTCAGGATGTTTATGCAAATGACGTCGAATCAAAATGGTATCCTCATGCCATTCTTCGGCCAGCTTTTTTATTTTTTCTTTCAGCATTTTAATATAACCTTCCTGCAATCTTCAGAACTGCAGGTTGTTGAATTTTTGTTGAAATGCAAAGATCGTGAATATAAGTCAATTAATATATTGCCGGAAACTTAATTCTGTAATCAAGAATGCCTTCTCAAAAATATGGGTATGGCCATTTAGAGGAAAAATTAAAATTACTCCAGGTCAGGTCAGTGGCATTGTTTTTCCAAGGTATTTAATTAACTGGTCCTCCAATTGCTCGTCGAAAGAAAAATGAATTAGTGGAGTTTTTAAGTTCTTCAAAGCTATTTCTTCAGCTCCAGGAAACCTGGAACAGTGAAGTGCTCCGAACAAAACATCGCTGGTATTATTGAAAAAAATCTGATCCCGTTTACTCGTATCGGCTTTTTCAAAAACAAATCCCAACTCCTTGAGATGAGGAATCCTGGAAACACCATCATTTACTGTGATAACAATATTTTTAACGTGAGAATCTTTACAGGCCCTGATAAACAGACACCTCATCACGGCACTCAATCCGCGTCGGCGATATTGAATTAAAGTAGTGGCTCTATCAATAATTAAAACAGGTAATTCAACGGGCGAGAATAATCGGATATCCAGCAGATTTTCTATTGACCTTTGGTCCTGCACCAGGGAGCCACGCATACTGGCGATGATTACATCTTGTTCATTGGCAATATATAAAACAAGG
>QQUB01000438.1 GCA_008501835.1 Bacteroidota bacterium | reverse complement strand
GTTAGGAATTGGCACCCAGATCAGAGGGTTAAATGGTACTGGCTCTGTACTCATCATCCAGAGATACTCTAACTCACCTACGCCACCAGAGGCATCCGCAAGGCTCATGATCGGATCAGGATCGACACCCGGACCGCAAATAAACTGATTAGGCCCAACCTCTCCCGGATCGGTAATATTGATACAAAGTGAGTAAAAACCGGCATCGAGCGTCAAATCTTCTTCATACGGAGCCAGTGTTGTAATATGAGTCATAAAGGTTACCGGATCCATATCACTATCCAAAGCATCATCACCACCAGCATTTTGAATGGTAGGCATAAGATTCGCAGGTGGATCAAACGTCACTTTATAACTTCCCGGAGGAACAAGGAACAGATAATACCCTGTATTGTCCGTGTAGGTAGTATCCATGTATTCATTTTCAGCTTCATCCACTCCGGTTACAATTACCTGCACTCCCGGAATACCAACTTCATCATCATCCTGTATCCCATCCTGGTTTACATCTAGCCAAACATAGTCACCCAAGCGTGCAGAACAATCATCTTCAACTACAAACTGGACATTTATGGTAGCTTCACACTCTTCAGGATCAAAAGGAACCAGTTGAACTACTAATTCATAATCACCGGTACCCAATTGATATGGATCAAATCCTGCAATGGGTTCTCCATTAAGGAAGTAGAATAATTCTCCAGGAACATCCGGATTAGCCTCGAACACATAATCATCATCCCATATACAAAGGTTGGCCGGAGGCAATTCATTGATATTGATATTTGGATATTGACATACATTACTCAATGTCAAAGTATCAATTCCATTCGAGAAACTGGAGGTATATTGCATATCATCCACCAGTTTGAAATGCAACTGGTAAACTCCAGGTGCAACCTCAGGGAAGATCATTCCAGACATGGCAGGGATAGGTTCTGCCGGTGGCTCCGGGCTGTCCTCTAAAAACAGGTTTACAGGATCAACAAGGTACCAGGTTTCTCCCGGATAGCTGAAGACCGTCAACTCCTCACTGAATTGACCATCTTCTTCAGTTGTGGAATTATTCAAACAGAAACATGGATCCGTTCCGTCCACATTTGGCATTTCATAAATACCTGCATCCCAGGTGAAATCAATTTCTCCCGGATCAAGCACGGTGTTAATGGTCATTCCCATCATGGATTCTATCGCATCACTGTCAACAGCATCGTCACTTCCCTGATCAGATAAAGTAAAGTCCCAAGGGTATACAACTACAAATTGCACGGAATATGTTCCCGGAATAAGACCGAGGAAGCTGTAGAATCCATTAGCATCTGTAGTAGTAGTTGAAATAACAGTACCATTTTCATCCTTGAGGTTCACTGTTAAACCTTCAACAGGAGGTTCGTTGTCATCCTGGATACCGTCTTTATCAATATCTTCCCAAACGTAATTTCCAATTCCTGCCCAGGCGAATAAAGTAGCCTGACAAGTAGTACTACATCCATTAGCATCGGTTACCACCACAGAATATGTACCACCGGACAAACCGGAAACCATCTGGGTTGTTGCTCCGTTACTCCATGCAAATGTATAAGGAGGAGTTCCTCCATTAGGAACCACGGATAGAATACCATCATTACCCATAAATGCTTCCTGCACAATAGTTACTTCACAGGTTGGTTGTGGGAAATTGGTTATGGTTACATCTGTGGACGCAGTACAGTTATTAGCGTCCGTTACAACAACCGTATAAGTTCCAGCTGCCAGATCAACAGCTACAGGGTTCGTTGACCCAGTGCTCCACATGTAGGTAAATGGTGGCGTGCCACCACTGGCTAAAGCAGTAGCGGTTCCCGTATTACTTCCTTCACAGGTCATTGTTGAGCCAGCAATAGTAACATTAACCAATGGTGGTTCACCGACTGTGACCATGGCTGAGGCCATACAATTATTGGCATCAGTTACATCGATTGTATAAGTTCCTGCACCTAAACCT
Source organism: Bacteroidota bacterium (assembly GCA_008501835.1). GTDB lineage: Bacteria > Bacteroidota > Bacteroidia > Chitinophagales > Saprospiraceae > BCD1. Next base: position 5,806 of record QQUB01000438.1, on the reverse strand, counting down.
GTTGCAGTTGGGGTGGTTTGCCCATCACTCCACAAATAAGAATATGGAGGGGTACCTCCCATAGCTACTACAGTAGCAGAGCCATCATTACTTCCCGTACAGGTTGCATCAATAGCTGAGGTCTGAAGGCTCATCGCAGGAGGAGCTGTAATGGTCACTGAAGCTTGTCCTGAACATTCATTTACATCTGTAACCACAACTGTATAGGTACCCGGAGCAAGTCCAGTAACTGTTTCAGTATCATCCCCTGTACTCCATGAATAACTAAATGGAGCAGTTCCACCGGAAACGATAGCTGTAGCAGTACCATCATTGAACCCGGCACAGGTTATATTAGTCGATGTAGCTCCCACGGACAAACCAGGAGTTTGGTTAACGGTAGCCATTCCCGTGGCTTCACATCCGTTATCATCCGTAACGGTAACACTATATGTTCCGGCAGCCAGGCCGGAAATAGTGCTGGTAGTCATTCCGTTATCCCAAAGGTAAGTATATGGTCCAGTTCCGCCGGTTACCATGGTGGCAATAATGCCAACATCCTGATCGGTACAACTGATATCGGTTACATCAAAAGTTATTTGTATTTCAGGTAATTCCTGTACACTGATTGTGCTGGCACTTACTTCACAACCATTGGCGTCAGTAACGGTCACTCCATAAATTCCGGCTGGAATACCGGTGATCGTTTGAGTTGTTCCTCCATTGGACCACAAATAGGAATATGGCATAGTACCTCCGGAAGGAATGGCTGTAGCACTTCCTGAATTGGTCCCGGCGCATTCGATTATCGGTGCACTTACAGTAAGATCAATTTCAAGAGGGTCGACAAGAGTAACCTCTCCAACAGCCGTACAGAAATTTGCATCCGTCACGGTTACACTATAGGTACCGGCCGGAAGATCAGTCAGATCGGATCCATCGGCCTCATTACTCCAGGTAAATGTATAAGGTAAAGTTCCTCCATTGGCAAATGCCGAAGCTGACCCGGAACTTTCTCCAAAACAGTCAGGGTTCGTTCCTGTAACACCAATCGTCAATAATGGAGGCTGGTTGATAGTAATGGTTTCTACAATAGTACAGTTATTAGCTTCTGTAACGGTAACTGTATAACTGCCGGCAGTAAGGTCAGTAATTTCCATACCGCTGAAACCATTGTCCCACATATAAGTGTAAGGCGGCGTTCCTCCGGAAGCCGTCACAAGAATACTTCCGTCATTTCCACCAAAACATAATACATCTCTAGGCACAACAGAAATGGAGAAATCATCAATAATGGTTATGGTAAATTCAGCAACTCCGGTACAACCAAGAGCATCAGTCACGACGACACTATAGGTGCCGTCTTCCAGGTTCTCAACAGATGTTCCGGATCCTCCGTTACTCCAGGCATAAGTATAGGGTTCCATACCTCCACTTACAGTTACAAATGCGGAACCCGTATTTTCAGCTCCACAAACCACTTCAGTAGCATTGACTGTCACATTAAGCTCATCCACTTCAATAATGGTTGCACTTGCTGATGCCTGACATCCATTGGCATCGGTCACGAGTACTGAATAGGTGCCGGCAGGAAGGCCGGTAATAGTTTCTGTCGTACCGCCATTACTCCAAAAATATGTAAATGGTGGTGTTCCGCCGGTAACTACAGCCGTAGCTTCTCCATCACTTTCACCTTCACAAACGGTTGGTGTAGCATCTATCGTAACAAAAACATTTGGAGGTGTGGTAATAAACACACTGCCAGTTTCGATACAATTCTGTCCGTTGGTTACCGTAACTGAATAGGTGCCACCGATCAATCCACTGATGGACTGCGTAGTTTCACCGGTATTCCACAGGAAGGTAAAAGGCCCGAACCCGGAAATGATATTGGCTGTAGCAACTCCGTCAACGGCTCCACAAGTGGAAATTCCGGCTCCGGTAACATTTATTTCAAAATCAGGAGCTGGATTAACAATAGCTGTAGCTGTTCCGGAACAACCTACTGCATCAGTAACGGTAACAGTGTAAGTTCCCGGCGTAACACCGGTAACAACCTGGGTGGTAGAACCCTCACTCCATAAATAGGTAAGAGGCTGAACTCCACCGGAAACATCAGCTGTAAGAAATCCATCATTGAAATCTTCACATGTTTCTGGTGTTCCGAGCGCACCTACATCAAGGTTGGAAAGATAATTCAAAGTAATTGAAGTCGATACCGGACAATTATTGGCATCAACTACAGTGACTGAATAAGTTCCCGGCCCAAGATTATTTATAGTTGGTGTATTTTGACCTGTATTCCAGGCATATGCAAATGGAGGGTTCCCTCCACTGGCATTAACTGTGATACTTCCATTGGTATCCCCGGGACAAACCGGACTATTGACCGTTGGGTTCAGAATTATTTGTGGTGCATTGCTAACAAATCCGGTCGCACTAGCAGTACAACCATTTGCATCGGTAAGGGTTACGGTATAAGCACCAGATGTTAATCCTCCAATCGACTGACCGGTCATGCCATTACTCCAGACATAAGAATAAGGAGATGATCCCCCAGCCGGAAAGGCTGTAATGGTACCATCACTTCCATTAAAACAATTGACACTATTGGCCAGTACGCTAACGGACAATGGTTCTCCTTCCAGGGTAATACAATCAACCGCACCACAGCCATTTTGGTCAGTGAGTGTGACGCAGTAAGTACCTGCGGGAAGATTTCCAATGGTTGGGGTATTTTGACCGGTACTCCAGTTGTAGGAGTATGGCCCAACACCACCATTTCCGAAGACAGTCACCGTAAATGGCACATCACATTCTTCCGCATCAAAAGTAACCGTAATCAATGAAGGTTGTGAAACCAGAACACTTTGGGTAACAGACGTAAAAGTCGCATCCGTTACTGTAACCGTGTAGGTTCCGGCCGTGATATTGGTAAGTGTGGCTCCGGAATCTCCAGTATTCCAGTTGTAGACAAAAGGAGCGGTCCCACCAACTGGAATGGCAGTTACACTTCCATTAGGTAATCCGAAACAGGTTGGCTCCGTAATATCAAAGGATATTGTAAATTGGGCGTAGGCTGTTTGGAACGATAAAAACAAAACAAACGGTAAAAACAAGAATTTACCCCAATTGCTTTGTTTATGAAAATTGACAGAGGATAAAACTCTTTTCATAGTGGATGTATAATTTGTTTGTTAGCAATATTTTTTAGGTTCGTCGAATCAAATCTCTTTTAAGACCTCTTTCTCAAGTCCATGGTCACAAATGGTTGAAAACCGTAACCTGACAAAAAGGTTAAAATGATCAATAAACAATAACTGTTCGAAAAAAATCAAAAAGGTCCATAAGGAAACCCATTGACCAAAGTGCTTCACAGCCTATGATAAATTTGTTTCTCAAAATGAGTTCTTCAAATTTTTTCGCCTCTAGTTAAAATTCCCAAAAAACAGATGTCTTATTATAAGGAAAACCTAAGAAATGAAATTCCTTAAGAAGAAGGGGAAGGGGTTTTTCAATGTTACTTTAACAATTAATAATTTCGGTGGAGCCTGAAAAGAATTTTTTGGGTAATTCTCTTTTCATGAAACAAAGAAAACATTTTTTTTCCATACTTACAATTCAAGCAGGGAAAAAAATTGTTCAGCACAATTTAGGAAAAGGTCTGATTTTGACAGGAAAGGGTAAAAAAAGAGCCGTATTACACGGGTAATACGACTTACTACTAAACAAAATTATAATCCCATAATTTTTGAGTTTCATAGTGATAGGATTAATATAACTGTTTTTAAAGGGCAAATATTATGTGATGTAGGGACAAAAAAATAAGTCGCATTATCCTCCCCAGGTAATACGACTTATTCCAAAAACTAATAACAAATTATAATCCCATAAACATTTTCAAAACTGAAAATCGGCAACTGAATGCCTATATATCTTTTTTTTATTTTTTTCGTTTCGTGGACTTGAGAAGTTGTAATAGGAAGTCAGCTAATCCCCATTAAACTGACTTCCTACTCACAAGCTTAATATCCCAAGTACATATTCAAATTTTTGTTCGGCTAATACTTTTATTAGCACTTACTTTTGTTTGACGATACAAATATGCAACCACTTAAACAGGAAAAAAAGGACAAAAAAAATACGTTGTGAATTAATTTTTTATAAAAAAACAATCAATTAATTTTTATAAAAAACTGAAATTCAATTAATTAAAATAATTAGTAAATAATTAATTGTGAAAATATTTCATTTTTTGTGTTCGAAAAAAAGCGAATTTTTTTTCAAAAAAACCGTTTTCTTTCCGTTTATAAACGAAAAAAGTTCGCCTAAAACGGATTTTTGAAGTCCGTTTTATTCAAAAAAACGGTATCCGTGAGGGTTTTCAGGAAGGAAATCATATCCTGCTTTTGAGTTTCTGTCAAAGTAAACGGCCTGATATTAGGATCTTCATTCTCTAAATCATGGCCCCCGGCGCTATAATGATCCAATACTTCTTCCAGGGTTTCGAATCTGCCATCATGCATATAAGGAGCTGTCACTTCGATATTACGCAGCGTAGGCACCCTGAATTTTCCATTATCGAAATAAACCCCGGTTACCCCTCCCCTGCCCGGATCTTCAAAATCAGACAAACTCGGAGGACCGTCTATTCCATTATTCCTGAAAGAATGGTCTGTAAAATATTTGGCAATATGACAATGGGAACATCCAGGATGTTCAACCTGCTGATCATCTTCCTTAAAAAATAAGGCTCTGCCCCGCTCTTCTTCATTGGTAAACCATCCATCATTTTCCCAAACCACCTGATCATACCTCGAATTATAGCTCACAAGGGTTCTTTCAAATTGTGCGATTGCTTTTGCAACATGATCTTTGCTGATCTCACTTTTCCTTTCTACTCCAAAAGCTGCCCTGAACATTTGCTGATATTCTCCATCAATGGTCAACCGGTCTAAAACATCAATCCAGTCACCATCCAACATCAAAGGATCTTCTACCGCCTGCAAGACCTGTTCTTCTAAAGTTTGCACACCACCATCCCACAATAAATTGGATTCATTAAAACCAAGGTTGACAAGGGCCATTGCTCCCCTGGAAGTCATTTGTCCGTTACCGGCAAGGCTAAAAGGTATATTGTCTGAAAAAGAATTTTCCAATTGGTGACAACTGGCACAGGAAATATTGCGATCCCCGGAAAGGTCTGTTTCATAAAACAGTTTTCGCCCAAGTGCAATGCCCTCAACCGTCATGGGATTATCTGAAGGAACTTCAAATTCCGGCAACCATTCCGGAAACTGAAAACCGTATGCGGTAGGATTATAATCGCCTGGGATGACATCATCTACACATCCGTCACAAGGATCTTCCGGGCAGGAAAACAACCCTATGGCCAGAAACAGCCATATAATAATACTTTTTGGGTGGCGAAGACTCTTCATAAATTTAATAACGTGAAGTGAGGGGTAAAGGATGTGGGAAGATCTGGGTTTTTTATTTTTTTGTCGATTCGTTTCAATCATCAGAGTAAATTACATTATGGACTTTGTATAGATCAAAATAGTGTTGCTCTTACGAAAACCCAGTCTCAGAGAGACGGCATCTCATAGCATGGCACGTCAGTGCCTTGCTATGAATTGGTAATTTCCGAGTTCCATGGGAACGACACAATTAATTGATTATGAGCCTAATTGTGCCGTTCCCATGGAACTGAATTAATTTTGCCTTATTACACGGCCCTAGCGTGCCATGCAATTATATGCCATGCCTCTGGCATTGAATTTTACTATTTTGATGGGATAATTTATCTTTACCGGTAGAATAAATT
>QQUB01000312.1 GCA_008501835.1 Bacteroidota bacterium | reverse complement strand
CCGCGTTATGAATAGTTTATGAAGGGGGCAGGGAACAACCCTTTTGACCTGCAAGACCCGTCCGCAGTTGAACAGACCGTCGAATACGACCCGGAAACCGGGAATTACATCATCACCGAAAAAATCGGAAATGATTACTTCCGTCCACCGACCTACCTGACCTTTGAGGAGTATATGCAATACATTAGGGAAAAAGAGGAGGAGAATTATTTCAAATCTCTGATGGGGGTTAGTGTCGATGGTGACGATGGCATCCGTGATCCGATCGAAAAGCTCGACATCGAGTTCAATCCGCTGGATAAACTCTTTGGCGGGACAACGGTAGATATTCGCCCGCAAGGTAGTATTGACCTCAAATTCGGGGTTGATTATCAGTTTACCGATAACCCGATCCTTACCAACCGACAGGCGAGAAACGCCAATTTTGATTTCGATATGGATATCAAAATGAATGTTACCGGAAAAATCGGTGAAAAACTTAGCCTGACCACAAACTACAACTCTGCAGCGACTTTCAACTTTGATAACCAGATCAAACTCGATTATAACTCTGATCTTTTTGGGGAAGATGACATCATCAAAAGGATCGAAGCGGGTAATGTGGGACTGCCGCTCCAGGGATCACTTATCCAGGGAGCTCAAAGTCTTTTTGGTATAAAAACAGAATTACAGTTCGGACACCTGAGACTTACCGCCATCGCTTCACAGCAGCAATCCAGAAACGAAAGCATTCGTCTGGAAGGTGGTAGTCAGCTGCAGGAGTTTGAACAGCCGGTAGATCAATACGATGAGAACAGGCACTTCTTCCTTTCTCACTATTCAAGGGATCATTATGAAGAAGCGCTGGAGAATATGCCATACATCAACTCCCTCATGCAGATCAAAAACCTGGAAGTCTGGATCACCAATGACAGAAGAGAGGTTGAGAATGTAAGGGATATTGTGGCTCTGGCGGATTTGGGTACGGCGAATGCCAATAATTTTGTGAACCCTGATGCTCAGAATATCACTCCAATGTTCCCTGATATTGAAGGGGAACTACTTCCGGAAAATGAGAACAACGACCTCTATAAGACTTTGAGGCAAACGCCCAATATCAAAGAAATTGACCAGGCGGTAAAAATACTGACGACACAGTACAATTTGGAGCAGGGTAAGGACTTTGAAAAAGTGAGTGCCCGTAAACTGAGTCCTACGGAATATACTTTTAACCCGCTGCTTGGTTTCATATCATTGAATATTAATGTTCAGCCGGATCAGGTGCTGGCGGTTCACTACACATACGATTATAATGGTAAGGTTTATGCAGTTGGAGAGCAGTCCACTTCCAATTCGGATGTGAGTTCTGATACTACTGATCTGACTCCGGAGGTTTTGTTTACCAAAATGTTGAAGAGTACCACCAACCGCATCGATATTCCTACGTGGGACCTGATGATGAAGAACGTTTATTCTATCGGTGCTTATCAGGTGGAGAATGAAGATTTCCGCCTCGACATTTATTATGATGATCCGGGTAAAGGTTTCAAACGTTTCCTTCCATCCAGTGTTTTGGCTGGAAAGCCGTTGTTGGAAGTATTTAACCTCGACCGCCTGAATTCCCAGAATGACCCGCAGCCTGACGGCCGCTTCGACTTTGTACCGGGAACGACCATCAATCCTTCCAACGGACGTATTTATTTCCCTGTCCTGGAGCCATTTGGTGAATCACTGGAAGCACAGTTTGGAGGTGATCAGGATGCGATCGATAAATATGTTTACCAGGACCTTTATTCACAAACCCTTTTCCAGGCAATTGAAAATGCAGAAAAGAACCGATTTGTGATCAAAGGTTCTTATAAATCGAGTATTTCTTCAGAGATCTCGCTCGGAGCATTTAACATTCCGGAAGGATCGGTGCGTGTTTCTGCAGGTGGAACACAATTGGTTGAATATCGTGATTATGAAGTGGATTACAGCACAGGACGCCTTAAGATCCTAAACGATGCGATCCTGGCATCCGGAGCTCCGATCAATATTACCTTTGAGGATAATACGCTTTTTGGTTTCCAACAGAAGACGATGTTGGGATTGAGAGCTGATTACGAATTGAGTAAGAACCTCAATATCGGAGCGACTGCCCTGAAGTTGTTTGAAAGACCGTTTACACCAAAAGTAAATATTGGGGAAGATCCGGTGAATAACAGCATCTATGGATTGGATGTAAACTTCAGCAAAGAAGTACCCTGGATTACCAAAATGGTCAATGGAATTCCGTTGATCTCCACAAAAGCACCTTCAAGTGTAAATATTTCGGCGGAAGCCGCCTATCTCAAACCTGGCCATGCCCGGGCAATTAACGAAAGCAAAGATGACAAGGACGGAGTAGTTTATCTCGATGATTTTGAGGGAAGTGCCAGTAGCCTTGATATGCGTACACCGGCCAACAGGTGGTTCCTGTCCAGTGTACCTCATAACGATAATAATAATAACAATCCGCTGTTCCCTGAATATACAGCAGATAGTATCTTTTCCGGTGTGAATCGTGCCCGTTTGAACTGGTACCGTTTGTTTACGGATTCCGGTGGAGGACAGGAGGGTGAGTCAGCGCCTTATACGAGTATCGTACCTCAGGATGAGGTGTTCCCGAACAAACAGATCACACCGAATCAGTTGAATACAGTTCGTACGCTGAACCTGGCATTTAACCCAAGAGCACGTGGGCCTTACAACTTTGACCCACCGTACGGAACTACCCATTCATCGGGAGTTGTACCGGAGGGAGATACCATCCGATTGCTTGATCCGGAAACTCGTTGGGGAGGTATGATGCGTGAGTTGCAGACAAGTGATTTCCAGACAGCCAATATAGAGTTTCTGGAATTCTGGATGCTGAGTCCGTTCCTTGCCGATGACGATGCCCGTGTTCCGGCACCGAATGTTGCCAACCGTCAGGGAACCTTGTACATCAACCTCGGTAATATCTCAGAGGACGTTCTGAAGGATTCCAGAAGATTTTTCGAGAACGGTTTGCCAAGAGATGCCAATGACTTGAACCGTAGGGTAGATGATACTCCATGGGGGGTTGTGCCGGTAAATAACCCGGTGGCACCTGCCTTTGATAATACTTCCGAAGATGCACGTACTAACCAGGATGTTGGTCTTGATGGGCTTAATGATGCGGGAGAGTTAGAAAAATTTGGAGGTTATCTTGATGAGATCATTGCCGGGAACCCAAATGTTGGTGCAGCCATTTCAGGAGACCTTTCGGCGGATAACTTTAAATATTACACTGATGAATCCTTCGGACCTAATGTGTCTGTGACGGATCGTTACAAATACTTCAATAACCCTGAAGGAAACTCTAAGGCAAATAGAGACAACGCCACACGCCAGTCTTCAACAAACGCCCCGGATGCGGAGGATATCAATGGTGATAATTCTCTGAACGAATCTGAAAGTTATTACCAGTACGAAATTCCAATTCGCGCAGATGCCACGGATCCGAGAGAAATTGAAGTTCTGGATAATTCATTTATCACGGACCGCCTGGAAGCTCCAAACGGAAGGATTTGGTACCGTTTCCGTATTCCGTTGCGTACCGAGAACAAGACAGCTGTTGGAGGTATTACCGACTTCCGTGCCATTCGATTCATGCGTATGTACATGCACGGGTTTACCGATCCGGTAGTATTGCGTTTTGCCTCTTTGGACCTGGTGCGTAATCAGTGGAGAAAGTATACCAAAGCAGATAGTATAGCTGTTCCCGGAACCCCTGATTGCGGGCCGATCGTGCTTGATGTGGATGCGGTAAATATCGAGGAGAACAGTAGCAGAACACCATTTGCTTATACCCTGCCATTGGGTATCCAGCGTGAGCAATCTGTTGGCGTTTTCAGTACGTTGCAGAATGAGCAATCATTGGTGTTGCATGTGGAAAACCTCTGTGACGGTGCTACTCAGGGTGTCTTTAAAGTAGTAGAACAGGATCTCAGGGTTTATGAACGATTGAAAATGTTCGTGCACGCGGAAGAACTTGAAGAAAAACCGGAAGTGCCGGATGAAGCTTTGACGTTATACATCAGACTGGGAAGTGATATTCAGCAGAATTACTATGAATATGAGATTCCGCTGGTCATGTCGGATCCTGAATCTTCGGCCATTACCGGAGGTACACCGACTTCTTCGCCTTATAAGGCTGAGGTCTGGCGAAGTGAGAACGAATTTGATTTTGCTCTTAAGTTGTTAAAAGACCTGAAAAAGGAGCGAAATGAAAATGAAATATCCCTGACGGATGAGTATCGAATTAAAGTCCCTGGTACGGATAATCATTTTTATGCAGTGAAGGGGAATCCAAATCTTGGCCGGGTAAAAATGGCCATGATCGGGATCAGGAATACTTATGACGATGGAATGGGAGATCCTTATGATGCGGAAGTCTGGGTGAATGAGCTTCGACTCACAGGTCTTGATGAACGCGGCGGTGTTGCAGGTTTGGCACGTATGGATGTGCAATTGGCCGACCTGGGTAATTTGAGTCTCGCCGGTAATTTCAACTCCATTGGATTTGGAGCATTGGACGATCAGGTTGCTGAACGTAGCCGTGAACGCACCACCGGATATGATATGTCCGTCAACCTGAACCTGGATAAATTCCTGCCACAGGATTGGGGAATAAAGTTGCCATTTTATGGCCAGATATCCAATGTGACATCCACACCGGAATATGATCCATTTGATCTGGACATACCATTAAAGGAAAATATGGAACTGTCAGCAGATCCTGATTCCGTCAAAGCCCTGGCACAGGAGGTAACCAGTATAAAAGCTTTCAACTTTACGAATGTTCGTAAAGAACGAACGGGAGGAAGAAGTAGTAAGCCGAAGCCATGGGATATAGAAAACTTCAGTGCGAGTTATGCTTATACGGACACCAAAAAACGGGATCCGTTGGTAGAGTTCGAGCGGGAAAAATTGTACAAGGCTTCTCTGGATTATGGATTTACCCATAGTCCGAAGTATATCGAACCGTTTAAAGGAATCAAGAGTAAACATCTGAAGTTGATCTCACAGATCAATTTCAATCCGATTCCAAACAGTTTTACGGTGAGTAATTATTTCGACCGGAAATTCAACTCCATTCGATACCGCTTTACCGGACTGGATGATGTTTACAATACTTATTATGCCAAGTATTTTAAGTGGGAAAGAGATTATGCCCTGAACTGGGATTTCACCAAGGCGTTTAAGGTAAACTTTAATGCTTTGGCTTCCGCAACCATCGATGAGCCGGATGAACGACAAATGTTGCTGAATCCGAATATTGAAGATGTGGACCGCTATCGCAGGGATAGTATTATCACTAATATAAAGGATCTGGGTAGACCCAAGAATTATACCCATAACCTGAGCGTAAATTATACTTTACCTATCCGTTATCTGCCGTTTATGGACTGGACGACGGTGAGGGCACAGTATCGTTCAAGTTATTCCTGGACGGCCGGTTCCATTGTTGAAAACCAGCTCGGATTAGGAAATATCATCCAAAACAGTCAGGACAGGCAGTTGAATGCTGATCTGAACTTTGTGAAATTCTATGACAGCTTCAAATACCTGAAAGGCATCAACCGTCCTCCGCGGCGATCTTCCCGATCAAGCAGGGGAGATGATGAAAATAAACGAGGCGGCAAAAAAGAAGAAGAAAAAGCTTCAAGAGATAAACGGAAACGTAGCAATCAACCTTCCCAGATCGAACGGGTGTTGATCAGGCCATTATTGTTGGTGAGAAGAGCGAAGTTCAATTATTCAGAACGTTTCCAGACCGTAATTCCCGGATTTATGCCTGAGTCAGGTATTTTGGGAATGTCATCCGGTTTCGGAGATCCTGGTATCGCCTTCGTAGCAGGGGGGCAACCAAAGATCAGGACGCTGGATCGATCGCAATGGGGAACCAGCGAGGATTGGTTGTACAATAACCGGGGAGCTATCACCGAAAGTGTACGCTTGAATCAAAAGGTAATCCAGCGATATACGCAGACATACGACGGACGTCTTTCTCTGGAACCTATTCCTGATTTCAAGATCGATATCGATCTGAACCGTTCCTATACTCAGGATTATGAAGAACGATTTAAATACGTAGACTTTAATTCTTCGGAGCACGAACATACCGGTGTGAGTCTCGGAGGTTCTATGACGGTTTCCTATTCTGCTTTAAACACCTTGTTTACCGACAGTACAGGTACCGAAAACCTGTTCCAGACCTTTAAGCAGAACCAGATCGTTTTATCACAACGTCTTGGAGAAGGTTCACATGAGGATCCTAACCTTGCAGAGCAGGGGTACGCTGACGGTTATGGCCAGAATCAGCAGGATATTCTCATTCCGGCATTTATTGCGGCCTATACACAGCAGGATCCTTTAACTATGGATCTGAACCTGTTTGACATCATGCCAAAGATCAACTGGCAGGTGGATTATAACGGATTGTCAAAGATACCGGCCCTGAAGGATATCTTCAGCAGGTTCAGTTTCTCTCATGGTTATAAGTCCACGCTGACGATCAACAAGTATGTAACCAATGACCTTTATGACCGTTATTTCGATACGGTTACAGGGGAGGCAAGAGATGCATTTGGAGAAGGAGGTACCGGTAACTTCTATACTCGATTGGAGATACCTCAAATTGAGATCCAGGAATCATTCTCTCCATTGATCGGTATTGATATGACCCTGGCCAATGGGTTGAACTTTAAACTGGATTACAACAAAATGAGGGCATTATCGCTTAGTGCGGTGAACAACCTTTTGAGTGAGCGCCAGTCAAAAGAAATCTCTATCACCTCCGGTTACACCATACGTGATGTGGATATTCCATTCCTTACGGGAAGTAAGAAAAAGAAAAAAGGAAGATCCAGCAAGGCAGATGAGGAAGAAGAGACCAAAGGTACCAGAGGCGGAAGAGGCGGAAAGCGTGGTGGAAGTGGCAGTAGTTCTCTGAATGTAAGAGATCTCGATTTTAAATTTGATTTCTCTCTGCGTGATGATGTGACCTATGCCAGAAAACTCGACCTGAGTACTTCAGATCCGACAAGAGGTAGTTATGCTTTGTCATTCTCTCCTTCGATAGAATACAAGCTCAACAAACGATTATCCTTAAGGCTGTTCTTTGATTACCGCAAGAACATTCCTAAGACCTCAGCAGGATACAAACGTATTGATTCCTCAGGTGGTGTGGTTGTGAGGTTTGAATTGTAAGAGGTTTTAATGAAAATAAAAAGACCGAAGTTGGATGTATCCGGCTTCGGTCTTTTTGGTTTCAGGTGAAAGATGTACCCCGCTGGCAGGGCCAAATTTAACATCCATTCATTCCAGTCTTGAAAAAAGCACCTGTCAAATTTGGGGGTGGATTATTTTTGGAAAGTATTTCCACCCCCGATTTTAATAGAAATTAACAAGCTAATTTCCATTAAAACCGACCCCGCCAGCGGGGTACATCTAAGCTCCAATTTTAACCAGCAACCACATCACTTAAAAAATATCCACTCCACAACTTCCTCCCGCTTACTCCTGCTGATGGGGATCTTGTGTTTGCCGATCTCGAGCATATTGCCATTGAGTTGTTGGACTTTGTCTTTGGCAACGATATAGGATTTGTGAACCCGGATAAAGTCGTTTTCCGGCAGGAGTTGTTCCAGGTTTTTGAGGCTTTCGAGGGTGACGTGCCTGGCGTCTGTACAAACTATGCGGACATACTCTTTAAGTCCTTCAATGAACAGAATTTCATTAAAGCGGATCTTTACCAGTTTCCCATCTACTTTGGCAGTAAAGAA
>QQUB01000725.1 GCA_008501835.1 Bacteroidota bacterium | reverse complement strand
GAATTTGTCCATCATGGAGGCAAGGAGCGGTACCTCTGTCGTGCGAATGTTTTGACCATTCAAATTAATGGTCAGAAACATCAGTATAGGGACAATAATGAATATACGCTTCATGAAGCTTTAATTTTTTGTGATAATCAAAGATAAACAAATGATCATTAAAAAACTCTGATATTTATTGTTTGCAACTTCAAATCCGTATGTGCGTTGCTTTTGACGGCTATGTGTAATTCCATTATACGGTATGAAGTTACGGTCGTCTGAAGACGACACGGATATGGATTTTAAGAAATAGTCTTAAAATAACGAAGAGGGTTTTACGGCATTAATGCATCAAAAAAATCGTCCAGTTCGTCAAAAGATTTGAACCCGGTTTTTTCTTCTTCTCCTCCTTTCACTGTTATTCCTTCGAGCTGTTCAAGCTGCAGACATTTTTCCAGTTGAGGAACATCCAGATCCATTTCGATCAGAATGGGGAATTGATCCGCCATTGATGTCAGGTCTTTTACTGAGAACGGTTTTCCCTGCTCTAAATTTTGCCAGTTGATCTGATTAGCGGAAAAATTCAGCACATAAGCCTGCACATGCCCTTCCATTTCTTCCATAGTTTCCAGTAAATCTCTGGGTTGACTCGATTGGTCAATGACAATTTCTTTGATGACACCAACAGAAGCCGGTAATTCCAGCATTTCATCAACACCATAATTTCCTCCAAGCTGTACAACGTTGGGTACAACCTCTTCCACACCTTCCCGGATCTTTTCCCAGCTCTCGTCGCCATACTCTGCCACGATCTGCACACCTTCCACCCATTCTTCTATTTCCTTGAAATTTTCGGTGGATATTACATCTGCTTCTTTTGAATTAAGGTTAAACCCCAGCCATTCTACCCCCATAGCCGCAAAATATCGGGCATCGGTTAAATTGGTAATGGAACTTGCCTTAACTTTGGTCTTCAACATGATCTGAAATTTATGAAGCCCAAAGATAATTACTACGACCTAGTTTTCGAACTTACCAGAAGAATTCCGCCGGGAAGAGTGAGTACTTATGGTGCTATTGCCGATTATCTGAGCCTGGGGTCCGCCAGAATGGTTGGTTGGGCGCTGAATAATTCCATGGGAGTGGATATTCCGGCTCACCGGGTAGTCAATCGAAAAGGAGAATTAAGTGGCCGCAATCATTTTGCCCACCCGGACATGATGCAGGAAAGACTGGAGAAAGAAGGCGTTAAGGTGGTGAATAATAAGATCGTGGATTTTGACAAACATTTCTGGCATCCGGAGGAGTATGATGGATGAGGTGAAAAGGGAAAAAGGTAAAAAGGGCGAAAGGTGAAAAGGACAAAAGGGAAAAAGGACGAAAGGTAAAAGGGACGAAAGGTAGAAAGGGGTGGCAGGGGTTTGATGTTGTTTCAGATAGTTCCACATTGTTTCAATTGTTCAAGTTGAGCAAAGCGAAATCCCGAACCTGTCTGCTCTCGGCGCTGCCAGGCAGGCGAGATAATATTATGAGTGTACATGAAATGTCGGGAGGGTTCAAAGAGTTCAAGTTGTTCCATGTGTTTAATTTAGGGATTGTCACTTTTGCACTCATCACTCTGCACTTTGCACTCTCAAGTGCTCCCTTCGGTTGCTGTTCCAGGCTCACAAGTTCGCGTTTCAGATGGTTTCACGTGGTTTAAATTGTATGAATTTGTTCTCGGTGACCTCCCGACCTTTGGTGCGGGACAGGCTCTGTGCCTTCTCAGTGAACTCTGTGGTAAAAATAATTTACATAAGGAAAATTTAATTCATTATAATTTTGTCCTCACCCTTACAACAAAAAAAGAACAGCCCGGATGTAAAACAATCCATGGGCTGCTCGAGAAAATCCAACTTCATCTTGCGGAGCAATGCTCCGGTATCTTTAAATCACTGACGGAAATCCACCAGTTGATATATTATTCTTTCAGATAAATCCACTGTACATCAGTGAATTCTATGCAAAACTAAGGGTTTTCAGGCAAATTGGCAATGGTGCCCGAAAAACCTTGATTTTGAAGGCAAAATTCGTTAAATTTAACATCCAATTTATTTGTAGTTGTGATAACTCGGAATGCCAACATTCGATTGGTTTCCTCTTATTCAACCAATGACTTGAGGTTAGTAAGCCCGCTGAGAAAACTACGGCGACAGCCGGAGTTGGAGCCGGTGAAAATAACCGGAGTTATGAACGCCCTTCCCTTGCTTTGATTTGGGAGGGCATTTTTTTTATTATGAAATCAACAACCAGCAATCGACTCAACGTTTTTATCCAATATCCCATTTGTGATATACGGTCATTACTCGTCAAGGATAAAAGGCATTTGAAACCATTTCCAACCTGGGATAATCCGTTGCCCACCAAACATTTTGTGCAGTATTTCGGTCACCTGAAAAGAAGAAGAAAAGGCGGCCACGATTATTTCCATGATGAATTGTATTTCATCAATGGAAAAGGCGGATTCAAACTACCAAAACTGGAAAAGGTAATTTACGAGGAGATCAGAGACCTTCAATGTATTTTCAGGCGGTTGCTCAATGACGGCAAATCTTCTATTCGTTATGAGGTCGGGTTTACTACCGACAAAACCACTTTTGTAAAATTTTTCTCGAAAGATGACCGCTGGACCTTCAGGAAATTAGTTGGACGTATTTGCCAGATTCCGGTTCAGATCAAGAACCTGGAAGAAAATCCGATTAACACCTCTGTTTTACATTGCGGGAAATGGCTGAGTGCACTTTATGAAAAAGCATCAGAGTCCGATTACCATGATGAAATGTATGATTTTCCATTAGTAAGGCAGGGGGAAATGTGCATTGTGCTGGAGTATTTTGCCAAAGGTTTTCGGGTTCCCCGTCAAGAGGATTGCGTAGCTCCGGGCCTGCATCTTTCCTTTGACTGGCACGAGGTCGACGGTAAGAACGTAGGAGTGTTTCTGCTTGGAAAATCAGAGGGTTATGATCTCAAAACTCTGCGGAAAACGCGGATAGGTATCATGAGGACCTTTGCAGAACACCAAAACCTGACCAATGTCCTCAACTTTGTCAAAATGCCGGCCCTCGAATTTGATGGAGACAAACTAAGTAACTACCTTAATGAAAAGACTAAATTTTTCAATAAGAAAAATGAAGTCATCAAAAATCTCATCCTTTCTTATTACAATTTGATCCGGCCGGAAGAAATTTCAGCCATAGAGAACAGACTCGATCAGCTCAGGTTGCAGGTTAAAAAGAAAGTATGGGATCATTTGGGAGATGCTAGTTTAAAATACCTGCTTGCTGCAGAGGATATCAGCGAGGTAAAAAAAGTAGTGAGCCAGCTCATTAGTAAGGATATGGTGAGAGAATCCATAAAGGTTCTGAAAACGACCATTGCGCAAATGAACCAACTAGATTTTGAAAATAGTGTAACCGGTATTGAAGCAAGATTTAATACACTTCAAAGGGCTATCATTGACGGAACTTTAGGTTTTAATGAAATGTCTATCGAACAGAATAAATTGCGATTGAGTATACTGACTTTGGCTTCGATGATTTCTGAGGAACCGATAGGAGTTTGAAAACTTACGGTAGCTCTTCCTTAAAATAATTACGGGTTACGAAAGCAGTCAATGACTTCCGTAACCCGTAAAAAGATATCAATCAAAATTTACTTACCGGACCATTCTGCAATAGCCCTTTCAATACGTTTTTTTGATGCATTATAGAAACGGCTGTCGGCTTTTTTGCCTAACTCCTGTGCCTGTTTAGCACTTTCCACTGCACCTTTGTAATCTTTGTTATAAGCTTTGATCTTAGCTTCGATCCAGCAATTGCGGGAATGTCTCGCGAGCCCGGTTGAAACTTCGATTTGCTGCTTGGCTTTGGCAGGGTGGCCATTATCCAGATACCAGTCAGCGGCCTGGGCATGGATCAGCCACTTGTCGCCTTCTTCCGCATTTTTGGAAGCCTTTTCGATATTGGTCATTATGTGGCTCATCATATCGGTCCTGATCAGGATGTAGGCCCGTTTCTTATCCCATGCAAAACGGATGTAACCTCTGTCCTGGGCTGTGTCCACGATTTTAAAATTCAGTCTTTCTTCCGTATCTGCTGAATCTTTCGCCTTTATCTCTACCCGGAGAGCATCCTGTGCCTTGTTATAAGAATAGGCGCCCCATTGATTGGGGACCTTGTTGAAAATAGCTACCCATGTTCCACTTTCCTGTGGGATGAAAAACAATGAATATTTTCCTTTTTTCAAAAACGTATCTTCGATCATTACATCGGTACTGAACTCAACGGTTGTTGCTTCGTTGGCTCCTGCTCTCCACACTTCATTGTAGGTTACAAGTCCACCCCAGATGTTACGGCCTTTAACTGCAGGGCTGCTGTACTCAATGGTTACCTTGGTCAAACCAATGACAAAAGAATTGGAAGCCTTTGGACTTTTCTGAGGCAATTCCAATTGTCCCCAAGCGGCGGTGCTCAATAATAAGGTTAAACACAAACCTAGTAGTTGCTTCATTTTAAGTGATTTATGTGTATAAAAAATGGTCTTTGTCAGAAAAAATCTGTCCTTCCCTCGTCTATCCGGAGGGTTTGGAGTGGGAAGATACAACTTGCTATATAAATTATCAGCAATCTTAACAGTTTAGGACCTATATTTCTCCCCTTCCCGAATCCTGTTATAGATTCCAAATACTTTTTCTTCTGTCATTTCATCCTAAAAAACGACAACACTGTAGAATTTTAAAGTCAAATTCCGTCGGGGCTGTTTATCTTTGTAATAAATACAAAAATTCATGGCTTCTAGATTTAAACTTACTGGATTTGCACGATTCTTTTTTGCATTGGTAATCATTGTTCCTCTCGCTTATTTTGGCGCTTCCTACCTGAATGGAGAGGATGGCTGGGGTAATCTTAAAAAAATGGTTGGAATCGATCTTGCAGAGGATGACGCTGATGATACTACCACACTGGATCAAAAGACAGAACCTGAAAGCAAGCGTGCAACCAAGAGTGATAATGCAGAGATCGATCGATTGAAAAAACGCATTAGTGAGCTCGAAAAAGAGAACGAAAGGTTGGAACAAACTATCAAGAACAGAGAAAGAGAAATCGAATTGCTTAAGAAGTAGTAACTAGCTTCCTTCCTTATGTGATTATTTAACAGGTTTTAGCACAATTTAAACCAAGAAGGTTTAGTTTTGTCTTTGGGTTCACCAAAGCAAAGTTATTTGTGGGGCAAAAATCATTTAAATATCACATCCCGAAAAAACTGTTTTTTTTACTGTTTATTTGCCTGGTTCCTTTATTGACAACCGGGCAAAATAATCATTGGGAAATTGGTGTTTCAGGTGGTGGATCAACCTATTTTGGGGATGTTGCATCGACCAGTGGCTTTGCCTTAGAGCCAGCCAAGTCAGGATTTGGATTTTTCCTTAAAAAAGAATTAGCTCCATTCTTTTCTTTAAAAACAAGTTTTCTTTCAACCTCTCTTACAGGGGATGATTATCTATACCCGGATAACGTCGATAGACTTAACCGGGGTTTCTTTTTTGATACAAAAGTGGTGGAAGTGGCCCTTTCAACCGAATGGGAGCCGTTTAAGAAAAAGGACGACCATCGTTTTTCTCCTACCGTTTTTTTAGGCCCGGCGGTTTTTATTATTGATCCGGAAGCCAATTTTGACCGAAACAAACTCGACGGAATAAAAGAAGGCATTATTCAGGACCAAACTACGGATTACCCAAGAACCTTTTTCGGCTTTATTGGTGGCGCAGGGTTTAACCTGAGGCTCACTTCAGGGTTTTATCTCAATGCATCTGCCGGACTGCGTGTTCCTTTCACAGATTATCTCGATGGAATCAGTGCTGCGGCAAATCCGGAGCAGGATGATTGGTATGGAGCAGCTCTGGTATCTCTATCTTATCGAATGAGCAGAAAGGATGATGACGGTGATGGCATAGTCAATAAAAAAGACAGATGCCCGGAAGTAGCGGGAGTATTAGCTTTTGAAGGCTGTCCTGATACAGACCTTGATGGGATTGAGGACCTTGTAGATGAATGTCCGCTTGAACCGGGAGTTCCCGAATTGTTCGGTTGTCCCGATTCTGACGGTGACGGGATTACGGATAAAAGTGACCGTTGCCCGGTGGAAGCCGGCTCGCCACTCAACCATGGATGTCCATATAAAGATTCCGATGGAGATGGGATCGATGACATGCAGGATGAATGTCCTTTTGTTGCGGGAACAGAAGCCCTAAAGGGCTGCCCGGAAATAGATACTGACGGAGATGGGATTCTGGATGATGATGATGCTTGTCCTGAAATTTTTGGGGTCACCATTTTTAATGGCTGCCCGGATTCAGATGGAGACGGTATCGAAGACTCCAAGGATGACTGCCCGGACCAATTTGGTTTATATGAGCATAAAGGCTGTCCACCCCCATTGTCGCCAAGGGAAATAGCAGGTCTGATCAATAGTCGGCATATTTATTATGAAAATGGGAAATACTACCCGGTTTCCAATCAGTTGCTGGACGAAGTTGCAGACTTCCTCAAAGAACATAGTTCCTTTAAAGTAAAATTCAACGGCTACAGTGATGCAGGAGGTAAGCGGGATACTAATAAGTATATTTCCCGAAAGCGGGCAAAAAATTGTTACTACTATTTGACGGAAAAAGGAATATCTTCATCTAGGGTGTCCTACTATGGTTATGGGGAAAGGGACCCTGTGGCAACGAATAAAACTGAAGCCGGTCGCAGATTGAACCGGAGGGTGGAGATTTATTTGTATGAATGAAATTAGTTGCATGTTTCTAGTTGATGATATTAGGACAAGATTAGTTTTGAACTAAAATTTGAATTAAAAAACCTTTCGTATATTTGCGAAATTTTTTTATCACCAACTGAAGCAAAGTTGCCCTTAACAAAATCCCGAACTCACAAAGTCGTGAGGGAAAACCAACAATCAACAACCAGCAACTAGCTATCCAGTAACCAGTAACTAGCAAGACCTATGTCACTAACCACCTCACAACGTACAAGAGCCCAGGAGTCAAGGGCAGCCATCGAACGACTTTATATCGCCATGCGGCACTTATTTATCCGGGGAACTTATAAACCATTGGGCATTTCAGGAGAAGCTATGATCCATTCCCTGAAAACACTCAACCCGGAAATTTACGGTTCTATCAGCGATCCGGAAAGAGTGGAACTCGATGGGTTGTTGTACATTTTCCAGCGTTTACCAAAAGGCATTGAGGAGTGCCGGTTTGTGAGGATGATCTCAAGGGAAGGTTTACAACACTCAGGCTTGCCGTGTATCATTCCGTCCAAAAGAAGGAGAAACGCCTACAGGATCGATAATAAGGAAATGTATGTGGAGCTCACCCGGGGAAGAAGTGATATCTACGATATTTTGACCCACCTGACCTTCATGTACATCGAAGCTGAAAAAATTCGCATGAACAGCCAGACCCATAAAGGCGGTAAAAAACGGGAATGGGAAAAACTCGGAATCATTGTTGAAAGAGAGAAAAACGGGGAGGAGTTCAACAAAGAAATAGCCTTTACCTATCTGACAACCCTGCTTGGCCGGACCTACAGTGAAGTCAAATCAGCCTACGAACGGTTTGACGCGGACGAAGAGGTCAACAGCCTTTTCCATATTACTTATTGGCTCGGAAGACTGTCATTTGAAGAAGTAAATGACAAAACGGACCGGGAGATCAGTTTTTCTCCAATGCTACGGGATCGGATCGGACATCACCACTATGGCGAACGTTGGGCTACGAATATTAAAAAATACCTGTAT
>QQUB01000384.1 GCA_008501835.1 Bacteroidota bacterium | reverse complement strand
AAATTTGATCCTGTTTTCATATGACCCTCCCCATTCATCTGTCCGTTTATTGGTCTTTTTAACAATGAATTGATTGATCAGATAACCCTCTGACCCCATGATCTCTACCCCATCATATCCTGCCTCCTTTGCCAGAGTCGCTGCTCTGATGAAATCGGCTATGGTTTTTTCTACGCCCCGTCCACTAAGGGCTTTTGGTCTGAATGGTGTGATCGGCGATTTTATAGCCGATGGCGCTACATTAAACGGATGATAACCATAACGTCCGGTGTGAAGGATCTGCATACAAATCTTCCCGCCTTCTGCATGAACCGCATCGGTAACCACTTTGTGTTTCTTTGCCTGCCTCGAGGTCGTCAGCTGTCCCGCAAATGGAGAAACCCATCCCGCACGGTTGGGAGCAATGCCTCCTGTAACCATCAACCCTACACCACCTTTTGCCCGTTCTGCAAAATAGGCAGCCATCTTTTCAAACCCACCCCTGGCTTCTTCCAGACCGGTATGCATTGATCCCATTAAAACGCGATTTTTCAATTGGGTAAACCCCAGATCAAGAGGTGCCAGCAGATACGGATATGGATTCGACATGATACTTTTATTTGTTTTGCCTAAAGATAGGGATGAATTGGTAATTACAAATGAGGAATGATGATTTTTGAAAGGAGAAGCAGTCCGCAGTCTTCAGTAGGCAGTACCAGTTAGCAGAAAACCTATTCAAGGTTTTGCCTTTGGTAAGCGCTGGGTAAGGAAAGGCGACACCTTGTCGAAGAAAAAACCCTGAAACCAAATGAAACAACATCAAACAATGTCAAACAGCTCGCAGCGCGAGCCTCAAACAGTGAGCCTGCGAACCTATTCCTTTGGAATATCCTCCAACAACACTGCATCCAGCATGCGTTGTTCGAGCCATTTGCGGTAAGGAGTGATCTCGCCGCGGATATACTTCTCAATGATAAGACTGGCAATTGGTGCAGCGTAAGTACCCCCGAATCCACTATTCTCAATATAAACAGCAATGGCGATTTTGGGATCATCTTTTGGAGCAAATGCAAAAAAGATAGAGTGGTCCTTGCGGCTTCCCTGGTTATTTTCTGCCGTTCCTGTTTTACCGCAAATTGGCAGATCCCAGATAAAGGCATTTACCGCGGTACCGCCCATTACAGCTTTCTGCATCCCATCAATCACAGGGCCAAAATGCACATCATCAATACCTACCTCAATCTTTTCAAAATTTCTTTTTTCCACCACATTACCTTCAGCGTCTTTTATATCATTGACCAGGTGGGGTGTATAATAATGCCCACGGTTGGCAATAATTGCAGCCAGGTTGGCCATCTGAATATTGGTCATGAGCAACTCCCCCTGTCCGATCCCCATCGATCGTAGCCAAATGGAATACCAGTGAATTTCATTTTCATAAACCTTGTCGAAATATTCCACTGTTGGATAATTTCCTTTTTTCTCCCCTGGGAAATCAAGCCCCAGTCTTTTCCCCAGGCCAAATCTGTCGAGGTAATCATTAAATTCATCCAGACCTTTTCTAGGGGTGAGATATCCGTATTGATCCAGGATCTCGCGGTAAATGGTTACAAAGTATGCATTACAGGAATGCTGAATAGCAGCTGAAACATTGGTACAGGTAGGGTGTGCGTGGCAACCTGTGAGCAGCTGTCCGTTGTAGTGATATCCCATGTTGCAGGTAATGGTTCTGTTGGGATTCAACAAACCTTCCTGCATGGCCACCAATGCCACCACTGATTTAAAAAGTGATCCTGGCGGGTACTGTGCAGAGGTTGCACGGTTGATAAATGGTTTATTCGGATCCAGTCGCAGCGTATCAAATGCAGCTCCTCTTGTTCTTCCGATAGACAAAACGTTTGGATCAAAGGAGGGAGCACTTACCATAGTGAGAATCTCTCCTGTATTCGGATCCAGTGCAACGATACTTCCTGCTTTATTCTGCATGAGATCTTCGGCATAAGCCTGAAGCTCAATATCCAAAGTTGTCACGAGATCCAAACCGGATTCAGGGTCGATATCCAGCGCGCCATCCTGATAGGAATCTACCTCCCGCCCCATACTGTTTTTGAGAATTCGCCTAACACCCTTTTGTCCCCGGAGGTAGTATTCATTGTATCTTTCAAGACCTGAAGAGCCAATATAATCCCCGGGGTTATAAACCTCGGAAGAGTCTTTTACTTCCTTGGCATTTACTTCCCGAATATTCCCTAGCACATGGGCCGCATTGGGAAAAGGATAACTGCGAACATTCCTCTGCTGAACATAGAATCCGGGAAATTCATATAAACTCTCCTGGAACTTTGTATAAACATCCGGCGAGATATTCGTCATAAAAACAAAAGGAACCCTTTTACTGAACCGCGGACTTCTCCAGTCCTTATTGATGGATTTTTTAAAATAGGCCTTATCAATACTCAGCAATTGGCAAAACTTGGCCGTATCCATCTCCGGATCCACCTGGTTATAGGTAACCAGGAGATCGTACATGGGCTCATTATTCACCAGCAACTTTCCGGCCCTGTCAAAAATTCCTCCACGGGAAGGGTATAAAATACGGTTTCCGGTAGATACGGCGTCAGCTCTCCTGCGATAGGTATCATCAATAACCTGAATAAACAAAGCCCTGCCAATCAGTACGACAGCCGCCAGAACAAACATTGCCTGGATATAAAATTGCCGGTCCCGAAGATTCCCTATCAAATTTAGAGTATGTTTAAAGTTTTATTCAAAATATTTTCCCAAATCGGTTTATAAATCTAACATGCATGGAACAATGTCCACGATCCTGTACACAAAGTGTCGGGGGATGAAATGGAAAAGTGGATTACTGGAAACAGATACATCTCATCCAATTATCCATTCTTCCAACTTTCCAGACCTTTTTGGGAAATTTATGAGTCACAGTAAATGGCTGATTTTTAGATGATTAAATATCCAGACAAGCTCTAATAAGGCTTGGTCTTAAAAATAAAGGATACCATGATCACAAAACCCATGGAAATAACAAACGAAGACAAGGTCCTCAAAAATATATCAACAATATAATAAAAGGTAAAGGCATCAACAGAATAGTAGAAAAACAGGTGCAAAAACATAAGTGTCCCTGCATATCTGAGATACCAATTCAATCCATACTGTTCCCTGGTAGGCACATGATTCATGTTATAACCTTCCCTGGGTTCAAACCAATTCAATACCAAAGGTCGTACGTAAGCAGTAAACACTGCCGCACTCGCATGAATACCCGGCGATTCATAGAATATATCCACCAACAGTCCAAGGATAAATGCGAGAAATAACTGTAAAGGTCTCGATGTGCCAAAGGGCATTGTAATGATGAGAATAGGGTAGAGAATGATATGAAAATGTCTATACCCTCCTAAATCCATTGAAATACTCTTAAGAATCAGCCCCTGGGCTAATACCAGGATAACTAATCTCAATAATATCGGTCCTATTGCCCTGCTATTCATTTCCTTCCTGGTTCAATGATTCCAATTCCTCACTAAAGAGGTTATCCACAACATAAACATAATCCAGGTTGAGCAGGTCTTCCAACAATTCAACCTTGATCGTATAATTATTACTGCCTTCTCCAAGGGTAAAGCTTTTCACGGTTCCAATCATCAGGTCCGGGGGAAATTTATTGGAGTATCCGCTGGTTTGGATGGTGTCTCCTATCTGAATCCCCACGTGTTTTGGGATGGACTCCAGGGTCATTTCCCGGTAATTGGTACCTTTCCATACCAGAGAACCGAAATATCCGTTCCTGCGAATGGAAGCACTTATGGCAGCCTGCCGGTGTAGTATGGTCATTACTTTTGAATACCGTTGGGAAACCCCAGTCACCACACCTACTACCCCTTCTTTGGACACTACTCCCATGTGCAATTCCACCCCGTGTTTGGCTCCTCTGTCTATGACAATACTATTATTATTCCCTAAAACTGCCCGGCTGATGATGTCTGCCGGAATATAAGAATACTTTGGCTGGCTGGAATTGTCCAGGACCGTATCAACCGCCGTTTCGTCAGAATAATATACATTATCCAATTGACTCTTGAGCGCAGCATTTTCCTTTTTCAACGCTTTTATATCCCGCTTTAAGGTAAAATAACTGGTAACCCCTTCCACCCGGTCATTCATATAACCGACAATGGTATTTGAGGAACTGAAAAAGATCCTGTTCTGGTAATCGTTGTAACGAATGATGATAAAAAAACAAATCCCCTCCAGCAGGAAGAACATGAAATGACCGCCAAATCTCAGGAAGAACTGAAGGAAATTACTCATGGAGGTTCAACAATATTTTTAAAAAACTATTGAAAGGCTAAGGTTGAGGCTAAGGTTGAGGAATTAGAATTGAAACCCTTACATTAAACTCAAGTCACTCGCTAAAATGTGAACCCTGGCAAGTCTGAAAAGAGTTATAAACCTTAGCCTTAGCCTCTGCCTGTAATTATTCAAATATGTATCCTTACAAATTATACTGATCAACTACTCTGACGATCGATCAGGAAGGAGTATCGGTGCGTATTCTTAAGTGCAAGGCCGGTTCCTCTTACCACGGCTCTCAAAGGATCTTCCGCAACATGTACAGGAAGTTTCGTTTTTTGACTGATCCTGTTGGCAAGTCCCCTCAACAATGCTCCTCCACCTGTTAGATATAAGCCCGTTTTATAAATATCCGAAGCCAGCTCCGGTGGTGTCATTTCAAGTGCTTTGAGGATAGCCTCTTCAATTTTGGAAATAGACTTGTCAATTGCCTGAGCTATTTCTTTATAGGTAACAATGATCTGTTTTGGAATACCAGTCATAAGGTCACGACCATTAACCGCAAAAGGTTCAGGTGGCGTATCCAGTTCTGTAGAAGCGGCTCCCACATTGATCTTGATCTGTTCGGCAGTACGCTCTCCGATCAGGATATTGTGGTGGCGACGCATAAAGGCAATGATATCGTTGGTGAATTCATCTCCGGCAATACGAATGGATTGATCACAAACAATACCCGATAAAGCAATAACGGCAATCTCTGTGGTTCCTCCACCTATATCGATGACCATATTACCATTTGGCTCTTCAACATCAAGTCCTATCCCCAGGGCAGCAGCCATGGGTTCATAAATGAGATATGTCTCTTTGGAATCGACATGATCGGCAGAATCAAAAACAGCTCTCTTTTCTACCTCGGTTATCCCTGATGGAATACAAATAACCATTTTGAGATGAGAAAACATCCTGCGCTTGGTACCAATCATTTTGATCATACCCTGGATCATGTTTTCGGCAGCCTGGAAGTCAGCAATAACACCATCCTTCAATGGTCTGACCGTTTTAATGTCCTCATGGGTCTTTTCATGCATTTGCATCGCCTTTGCTCCTACCGCAATCGTTTCTTTTGACAAACGGTTGATCGCAACGATTGAAGGTTCATCCACAACTACTTTCCCATCCTGTATGATCAGCGTATTCGCTGTACCTAAGTCTATAGCAAGTTCCTGCTTGAAGAAGCTGAATAACTTCATTTATATTTCCTATTTTTTTTCCGTGCCTGCACACGGTCTGCTTATTCATTCTGTCAATGGATAAAAATAATCCAATTCCAGCTATAAAACGCAAATCAACACAAATTTTGTGTAAATTTATAATAAAGAAGTCCAATATTTGTACTGTTCCAAAGTCAACGCTGATTAGCTGACGTTATTTTTACACTATCCTGCTTATTTCCTTCTCATTCAGGTTACAAGTACACTTTATGCAATTAACGCAAAATGGTTCATTATCAGTGCAAATGGAATATTTGAGTTAGGGATACAGGCATTTTTCACATTACGGGGACATTTTAAGGGTTTATCCACAATTTGTGGATTTTTTTATAGTGCATATATGGATAAGAAAAGCTATTTTTGTGCTTATCAACAACCCTCAAAACAAAAAAATCTTAGCAATGAAGTTTAGCGTATCGTCAGCAGAATTACTGAAGCAGTTGCAAATTGCAGGTGGGGCCATCGGTTCCAATCCGGTACTTCCTATTCTGGAGGATTTTTTATTCACCATTTCCAACAACAAACTAACCATCGCTGCCACCGATCTGGAAACATCCATCATTACAGAATTGGAAGTAATGTCGGATTCTGATGGTGTTGTGGCCATCCCCGGAAAAATTCTACTGGAAACACTAAAAGCATTGCCTCAGCAACCCATTACCTTTGCGATAGACGATAGCACTTACAGCATTGAGATCACCTCCGCTTTTGGTAAATATCGCCTTGCCGGTGAAAATGGTCAGGACTTCCCTGCTATTCCTGAAGCAGAATCCACTGACTCGATCACCCTTCCGTCTCAACGGCTGGCTCAAGGGATCAACAAAACCATATTCGCTGCCAGTAACGACGAGCTGCGTCCTTCAATGACCGGGGTTTATTTTCAAATAGACTTCAACAAACTAATCCTCGTTGCTACAGATGCACATAAACTCGTAAAATATACATTCACAGATATTGAAAGTGAAGTGTCCACCTCCTTTATCGTTCCTAAAAAAGCGTTGAACCTTCTGAAAGGTGCATTGCCTTCCGGCGACGAGGTCAAGCTTTCTTTCAACAAAGCCCACACTTTTTTCTCTTTTGGTAACACACAACTGATCACCAGATTGATCGATGCCCGTTACCCGGATTATAATGCCGTCATTCCTGTTGACAATCCAAACCTGCTGTTGGTTAACCGGAGTGACTTCCAGAACTCCCTCAAACGTATCGTTATTTATGCCAACAAAACAACCAACCAGGTTGTATTGAACATCAACGAAGGCAGCCTGACAGTTTCGGCACAGGATCTCGATTTTGCCAATGAAGCCACAGAACAGCTTACCTGCAACTATGACGGCGACCCGTTGAATATTGCTTTTAATGCAAAATTCCTGGTCGAAATGCTGAGCGTTCTGGAATCTGAAGAAGTGAAAATTGAGCTTTCCGAACCTTCACGTGCCGGGATTTTATCTCCGGTCGAAGAGGTTGATGGAGAGGAGATTTTGATGCTTGTTATGCCGGTAATGTTGAGTAATTAAGTTGGTTTTGCTAGTTACTCGTTATAGGGCAGCCTCCACTACGTCGCGGGCTGAAGACATTTTTGGTTTCCAGTATTTGGATTTGGAAATATTATCGATCACCACACCACGGGAAGTGCTGTGGATGACCTCTATGCCGTCACGTGAATTGGATACAACCATAGCTACGTGAAAAACTCTTCCGGCTTTGCTTCTTTTAAAGAAAATCAGATCTCCCGATTTCACTTCATCCATAGAGATTTTTTTACCCTCATTGGCCTGAGCCCTGGAACTTGTAGACACCTCAATGTCAAATTCCTCCAGAACGTAATGGGTAAACCCGGAACAATCAAACCCCCGCGGATCGCGCCCTGCATAACGATATGATGCCCCTAATTGCTCCTTTGCATAATCGGTAATATCGCGACGAAGCCTGTCCTCTTTTGACAAACGCGTATCAGCATTCGCCTCATTTTCTGAGGACCCCATGACAGAAACACATTGGGTCAGCCCAAAGCTGATAATGGCCAAAAGAATGAATATCCGGATCAAATTTTTCATATAACTGCTCTTTAACTCGGAAACACAAACGACCGGACTTTTCGAATTATTATCCCAGGAACTCAAATATATCCCTGTCAGGCAGGAAGGAAAACCGCCTACGGAAGGATTGTTGAACGTCAAAAGATAATGAAACAGTTTTGACAACAGCCTCCGTTCCGGCCTCAACCAGTGGTTTTCCAGCGTAATAAAGACATACGGAATCAC
>QQUB01000151.1 GCA_008501835.1 Bacteroidota bacterium | reverse complement strand
CCTTAATAAGCTCTAAAAGGCCTGTTTTGTTTCAGGTTTTTCTCTTTTGATTATTCCGTATCTCTAATGAATTCTCGTTGTCAACTCTTTGAATTTTAACCATTTCCTTTGATTTTAAGTTGAAAGTGGTTCCTCAATTTTTTAAAAGAGTACAGCTAAAATGCAGGTTAAGATTCCTCAATGAATTTCCTGTTGATTGTTTGAGTTGCTAGGATAGATTATTTCCAGAACCAGTAAGAGCAATTGAATATTCCATCGAGGATTTATAATGACCCTTTTTATATCAAGTAATATAAAAAGGAGGTGAGAATATATTCATATTAAACAAGTAAGTAATCAAAATGGAAAGTTCATTTTAATATTAGTTAACACTCAAAATTTTAAGATCATGAATAAAAAATCTTTTTGGAAATTCAGGAAAGTAATTATTGCTTTCATTGCTTTAACGATTGCTCTCACATTTCCAAGTGAAAAGGTTTTTGGACAAACATCCTGGACAGCACCTAAGAGTGCCAATAACTTGAAAAACCCATATAAAAACGACAAAGCATCATTACAAAAAGGAAAAACACTTTACAAACAATACTGTGCTATTTGTCATGGAGAGAAAGGGAAAGGAGATGGTATGGCAGGTATGAGTTTAAAACCACGACCGGCCAATCTGACAAAAGAAGCTTTTTTTAAACAAACGGATGGTGCCGTTTTTTGGAAGTTAACGGAAGGAAAACCTCCTATGGCTGCCTACAAAACTGTATTGACCAAAGAGCAGAGATGGCAATTGGTCAGTTACATTAAAAGTTTAAGAAAATGACGAATTTCTAATTGAAATAACAATATATAAACGAAAATAATCCGTTATGAAAATACAATTTACGATTTGGCTTATGGTTTTGGCTGTTTTGGGGTTTTCCACTAATTCCAATGCACAGGCAGATACTATTTCAGGACAAGAAATCATTGAAAAAATTTCTCAGGAAATTGACACTTATCGCCCAGGTGTAAGTCGCTTTTTGCTAAGAGGTTATGCCCATTCTGGTTTACAGGTTTCTTCTGATCAATTCAGTTTTGTCGGTGGATCTTTCAATCCGCTTTTTGTGTATAAGCAATCCGATAAAATTTTATTCGAAAGTGAACTGGAAATGGAATTAGTTGGAGGAGAAGTTGAATTTGGGGTTGAATATGCGAATATGTCATATATACTCAATAAAACACTAACTATTAGAGCGGGTAAATTTTTGGTCCCCTTTGGAATATTTGTTCCAAACCTTCATCCGGCATGGATTAATAAGTTCCCGGGGGGACCATTGGGTGCCGGTCATGATGGAATTTTACCAACGAATGATATCGGTGTTGAATTGCGGGGAGGAGCCTATTTAGGAAATTTAAAAGTTAATTATTCACTTTATGCTGTTAATGGAGCCCAGTTAAACGACGGAGAAGATGAGCCTGAGGAAGCAGGCGTTCTACACCATGCGATATTTCCCGATAATAATAAAGGGAAAACAATAGGTGGCAGATTGGGCATTTTTCCAATGTCGAATTCTAATCTTGAATTAGGGCTCTCCGGAATGTACGGCAAGGTAGGGGCAATAGAATCCAAACTGGAAGATGTTAAAGCAATCCATTATGCTTTTGATGTTTCCTATGTAAAAATGCTTTCTTCGTTGAGTAGTGTTCTTGATTTTAAGGGGCAATTTAGTTCTGTGATTGTGGACGATGCTGAATATCCAGAGCATGAAGACCCTGATGAAATTTACACTTTTGAAAATACCAGCTCAACGTGGTTTGCCCAGCTTTCAATTCGTCCAGCTTTGGTAGATAATGACTTTTTCAGAAATTTTGAATTTGCAGGCCGGTATTCCGCTTTAAAGACTCCGGAGGGTTCGGAATGGGAAGTAGATCAAACTCAACTAGACTTAGGAATTAATTATTGGTTTGATTGGCGAACCGTTTTAAAATTTAGTTACAGAATAAGCAATTCTGTAGAGGATGCGCATGATGAACCAGATGAACCGGATGGACATGGTGAAGGTCTTTCCGGAAATGCTTTTTTTGTTCATTGGGCCATTGGGTTTTAATTAAATCATGCTCTAAAATCAAAATCAATTATGAAAAAAATATCATTGGTAATATTCGTTTTAGCAGTTTCCCTGCTGAGTTTTTTTATGAATAGTTGCTCAGCTACAAGTGAATTGTCCGCAAGCAAAACAGGGGCTCAATTATGGGGAGAAAACTGTATTAGATGCCATAATGCACCATCTCCGGAAACTTTTAGTGATACTGAATGGGATGTGGCAGTTATGCATATGCGAGTGAGGGCGAATTTAACAGAAGAGGAAGCACTTAAAATTGTAGAGTTTTTGAAAACGGCCAATTAGAAGAATAGAATTAGTAAACAATAAACACATTTTTTTAACAAATTACTTTTAAAATGAAATTTAAATATTTAATTCCGGTTTTAGGGTTATTATTCCTTTTTAGCTGCAACAAGGATCTTGATAGTTTATCAGAAGCCGATTTGATTGCTCTTGAGGGGATGCAAGAAGCTTATGAAAAAGCTCTGGAATATAATGAACTCCTTGTGCAATGTGAAGATCCATCTATGGGTTGCGATTCATTGACTATTGCGCAATATGATGAGTTATACCATGAGTTTGATTCCATGTTTGATTTTCATCATGAAAATTACAGCCATGAAAATGGTTTTGATGATCATCGCCATGAAGGAGGTTCCATGATTAATATGAATAACAACTGTTGTGACCACATGGATGAACATGGGTATGATCATAATATGGAAACGAATGAGTGGATGGAAGAATTAAGATTAATGCATGAACCTGTTCACCCAGAATAAATAGCCTTGTTAAATGGGCCTTAATTGACGAGTAAAGTATTCACGATTTGATTTATTTAACAGCAACTTTCATTACCTGTTTTGTCTTTTTTGATTATTCAGGTGTGAAGTTGTTGTTTTTTAATACCTGCCTTAATAATGGAAAGAAAAATTGATTTGATTAATAAAATCAAAAATTTCTTAAAACGAAAAATTATTATTTCACATTTAATAATCAGTATTGCTGTTTTTTACTTTTTCATCCATCCATTAACTATGGTTATTTACTGGTTTGAATTTAGCAATACAACATTTAGTTACTCTTTATTATTGGAGGTTATAGGTAGGAGAATTCAGGATTCATTCTCTTTTCATATGATGGGAATGTCAACTGCTTTTATAATTCTCGGAGGTCTGGTTGGGCTTGGGTCAGGCATTTATTCTAAAAAAATTTTAAAAAAAAATAAAACCTTGAAAGATCAGGAAGCCCAATTAGGTAAAAGTATTAAACAACTGATCGCTAACGGAGAAAGTGAGAAAGTAGAATTTAAGTCCTCCTTAAGATATGATTATCGTAAAGAAGAAATTAATACCTCTCTGGAAAAAGTTTTTCTAAAGACCATTGCCGGGTTTTTAAATACGAGTGGAGGTATGTTAATTATTGGATTAGATGACCAGGGTGAAATACTTGGATTGAACAGAGATTATAAATCTTTGAGAAAGAAAAACAGGGATGGTTTTGAATTAAAATTGATGCAATTAATATCTGTTTATTTAGGAACAGAAAATTGTCCATTAGTTCACATTATGTTTTACCATATAAATGGTATGGATATCTGCAGTTTAGAAGTGGAACCCTCCAAGACACCTGTTTATTTAAGCTTGGATAGTGCCCTGGCATTTTTTATAAGAGCGGGGAATTCGACTAAACAATTAACTATTAAGGAAGCTGTCAATTACATAAATTTAAAAAGCAATTAAATGTGATGATAAGTTGAAAATCTTGGTAAATGGAGAAAATTAATCGTAAAGTAACCAAGGCAAATGGAGACCTGGTTTCATTCTCAAATGAAAAGTTAATTAAATCATTAAAAAAAGCTGGTGCTTCTAATGATACAATTGCAATTATTTTATCAAAAGTAAAAAAGGAGTACTATTCAAAAATGGATACTAAAGACATATTTAAAATTGCATTCTCCTTGTTAAAAAATATGCAGACCCCAGTAGCCGGAAAGTATAAGTTAAAAAAAGCTATTCAGGAGTTAGGCCCATCAGGGTATCCCTTTGAAAGATACATTGGCGAGATTTTGAAACACAGAGGATTGCAGGTTCGAGTTGGAATTATTGTCCAAGGCGAATGTGTCAAACATGAAGTTGATGTTGTAGCCAAAAAAGGAGATAAACATTATATGGTTGAATGTAAATTTCATTCAAATAGTAAAACTACATGCCACGTAAAGACTCCTTTATATATTCATTCTCGTTTTTTGGATATTGAAAGGGCTTGGAGAAAACAATTTGGAGACGAATCCATGTTTCAAGAGGGGTGGCTGGTAACCAACACCCGTTTTTCGGAGGACGCTACACAATACGGCACTTGTGTGGGGTTGAAAATGGTCAGTTGGGATTTTCCGGAAGAAGGCAACCTTAGAGAGTTAATCGAAACTTCAGGTCTGCACCCGATTACATGTTTGACTACTTTGACTAAAAAGCAGAAACAAAAGTTATTAAAAAAATTCATAGTTCTGTGTAGAGATATTTGTCAGAACGAACAACTTTTAACCGAAGTCGGGGTCCCTCAAGCAGCCACTCAACAAGTTATGAAAGAAGCTACTGCGATTTGTGAGGTTACCCCTTAGGAGATTTACATGATTATTCAAGTAATTAAATTTAACAGAGATGAAAAATATATTATTATCAGTTGTTATGCTTATTTTTTCTTCATCCTCCATACTTTCTCAGGATGAAATTTATTTCACACAGCATGCCACCTTAACCATTAATGGGAATTATAATGACCAGGCAGTAAAGATGCAGACCAATGATCTTTCTATTAAATTAGATTATGAAACTACTGAAATAATAATTCGATTTCAACTAGGGACATTGGAAACTAACTTTGATCCTATTATTGAGTATTTGCACAATAACCTCAAGGAGGTCGTATTTAAAGGGGAATTGGGCTTAGAGTTTATCAATACCAAAAAACACCCACCGTTAAATTTTGATTTCCAGGGATGGCTGGAATTACCAGAAGAAAAAAAGCTAATTAAAGGAAAGGGAGAGTTGCACCACATTGGAGATTCTGATCAAATTGCTTGTATGTTAGGCTTGGTATTAAATTTAAACTTTAAAGAGCTTGATATTGAATTGCCTGTTAAATTTGAAGATGACTTTGAAGTAATAGTCACAAATGCAATACTCCAGACGGATAAATTTTGAACTAATACTAAAGTTGTAAGTCCATGAACTTATTTTTAAAATCCAAACTATAATTTAATTTTTTACCAAACTTATATTATGCACAAAATTCTACTTTTAACGAATCTGTTTTTATTTTTTTTGTACCCAAGTTTTGCTCAAAACCCATTACTTATCCCTCCAGTACTATCCGGTGAAAATATTGATTTAACCATACAGGAAGGTAGTGTTGAATTTTTCCCCGGTACAAGTACAGCAACCCTGGGTGTAAATGGAAATATTCTTGGGCCAACGTTAATTCTTGAAAAAGGGCAAGAAGTTAACATTACTGTAAATAATTTAATTGGAGAAAGTACCACAATTCATTGGCACGGCATGCATGTGTCAGCTGTAAATGATGGAGGGCCACATACCGTTATAGAAGCTGAGGAAACCTGGAATCCTCAATTTACTGTATTAGATAATGCCGCTACATATTGGTACCATCCACATCTGCATGAAAAAACTAACGATCATGTTTTACAAGGAATCGCAGGATTTATCATTGTTCAGGATGAGGAAGAAGGAGCTCTTGATTTACCTCGCACCTACGGTACAAATGACTTTCCAATTGTTATTCAAACTAAAACTTTTGATGCGG
Organism: Bacteroidota bacterium; assembly: GCA_008501835.1. Classification (GTDB taxonomy): domain Bacteria; phylum Bacteroidota; class Bacteroidia; order Chitinophagales; family Saprospiraceae; genus BCD1. Next base: position 1,957 of record QQUB01000151.1, on the reverse strand, counting down.
ATAAACAAATAGTTCTGGGGGCTAATGCGATGGATACAACGGTCTTGGTAAATGCAACTAGAAACCCATATGTTGATGTTCCTGGAGAGGTAGTCAGATTAAGATTATTAAACGGAGCTTCTCAACGAATATTCAACCTGGGATTTTCAAATAATCAGACATTTTATCAAATTGGGTCTGATGGGGGACTTTTAAGTCAGCCCATAGAAATGAACAGGTTAATGTTGTCACCTGGGGAAAGGGCAGAAATTCTTGTTAATTTAAATTCCTCTGAAGGGCAAAACATTTTCTTGAAAAGCTTTTCTTCCGAATTGCCCACTGGTTATTACGGAGCAGAACAGGTGGGTATGAATGCTCAAATGACGATTCCTGATTATAGTTCAAACCCACTGAATGGGGCAGATTTCAATATCTTGCAACTAAATGTTCAGGAACCTTCTGGGGGCGTAACGACGATTCCTTCAGAATTAGTTTCCGTCACTCCATGGGATCAAAATGATGTTGATACAACCCGAAATTTACTTTTCACCCCAGAAACATTTGGACCAAGTGGAATGGTAAATGGCCCCTTTGTTATTGACGGCAATAGCTTTGATTTAAATGTTATTAATCAGGTTATTCCATTAGATAATGTGGAAATTTGGGAGATTACCAATCAAACCATGATAGCTCATCCATTCCATATTCATGATGTCCAATTCTATTTGCTGACCCGAAACGGTGTACAGGTACCTGAAAATGAGAGAGGCCGCAAGGATGTGGTTTTAATACCACCACAATTTGGAACGATTCGGTTTATTACAAAATTCGAAGATTTTGCCGATGATGAAGTTCCTTACATGTATCATTGCCATATGTTAACACATGAAGATGAAGGTATGATGGGGCAGTTCACGGTTGTGGATTTCACTACTGGAGTACATGAATTTGAAGAGGCGTCTATTTCAGTTTACCCTAATCCAGCTTCTCAATCTGTCACCCTAAAAGGTCTTAAGTCCTCAGTAATCGAACTCTTCAATACTTCTGGGCAACTTTTAGAACATAGGGAAACGAATAATGAAGTTGAATCCATTGGTTTGTCTCACTATTCTCCTGGAATTTATTACCTAAAAGTGAAAGGCATGGATATGAATCGAACATTTAAAGTGATTAAAAATTGATTAAAGTTTTGAGATAAAGAAATACTCTGTCCTAGTTTTTCAATAAGCTCTGGATGCATTGATTTTTTTGATTTAATGCATTTGGGGCTTTTTTTTTACAATTTTACGACTTCTCTGAGTCCTTTGTGCTTTTACCTTTGTAACTATCCTACCTAACAGTACCCTCCCATTAATTCCTTTAAGAAAGTTTGCACTTTGTCTGACCGAACAACCTTTTGAAAGAAAGAAAAAGGCTAAAAAGAATAATTTACAAAATTTTTAGTAGACTTCTGGGATGATTTTTAGAAGTTTATACTTTTTGCACACCTAATCAAAACATGTCAGAATGAAAAAATTATTACTCTTTTTCCTATTATTTACGTTGTGCTTAATACAATTACATGCACAAATACTTTTCGAAGAAAATTTTGAAGACGGCCTTGTTCCTGATGGTTGGACAGTACAATCTGCTGCGACTGATGGAGGTTGGTTGGTAGGTTCCTCGGCAAGTATGTCAAGCCAATTCTTTCCAATTACATCGAATGGTTCCTCAGGTATTGCAGGAACAAATGATGATAATTGTAATTGTGATAAAAGCGATGAATATTTTATCACCCCTGCTTTAGATTTTAGTGATCAAACAGCTGTGGTTTTATCTTTTGATGCATTTTTTACTGATGATACTTATCAAGGAAACGCAGAAGATGCAACTATTGAAGTATCAACCGATGGGCTGAATTGGACGGTTTTAGAAGATTTACATGGGCACAGTTCCTGGGATACCCATACTATTGATCTAAGTGAATTTGGAGGTGAGT
>QQUB01000391.1 GCA_008501835.1 Bacteroidota bacterium | reverse complement strand
CTAGGGCCTGCTCCCGATAAACCATACCACCCCCACCGAGTACATTCTACCTTTAGAGGCTATTGGGATTATGACGGCGGCGGATTAGGAGACATGGGACAGCATTACATCGATCCAGTTCAGTATGTTTTGGGAAAAGATAATACCATCTCGATAAAAGTGTAAGTGGATGCTCCTCAGCAACATCACGATGCTATCGGCACCTGGCGCAAGATCATTTTCACCTACGCCGATGGTTGCCAGATCATCCTCGATTGCGAGAACAAAGACAAAAAGGCCGCCTACATCGAAGGACCTGATGGCAAAATTTTCAACGGTTTTAAATCCACTATCCCGAACGTGCGTGGATTGATCGACAGTCTTCCGGATCCTGCACCTCAGATCAGCACTTTTTCAGAGTCTGTCATCACCAGAAACAAATTTGCCTTAAATGAAGTCAATGGACATAGATCCTGCACGGTGGTCAACATGGGTGTTGTAGCATTACGCCTCGGCAGAACACTGGAATTTGACCCTGTTAAACAGGAATTCATCAATGACGATGAAGCCAATCGCCTGCTGGATCCTCCTATGAGAAATTCATGGGCCTATTAACTCAAGTTTTGGCAAACTTGAGAAATTTTCAAAAAACAATTTTCAATTTTCAAAATTTATTGTCAACCCTTAAAAGCCAGCTAATAAAATCAAAACTGATGCAAAAAACAATCCTCATAATAGCTACTTTTCTTTTGATCTTTGGGTGCATGAATTTTGCGACTGCCCAGATCAACAGAACCTTAAAAACAACTATCGCTGATATATTGGCGCAAATGCCGGCAGAAGATATTGCACATTCCAATAAATTGTCCGAAGAAATCATCGGGCTAAAAACAGAAGGCATACTCCTGCTTTGTGACATGTTGGTTCCTGCCGGGACAGGTGATGACACACAGGTTCGTTATGCTATAGAAAGTTTAACCATCTATGCCGGAAGACCTGACAACAAAGGTGACGCGGCTATGGTTGAAAAAGCATTATTAAAAGCATTGTCTGCCAACAAGGACAAAGAGATTCAATTCTTCCTTATTGAAAGATTGCTTTACTGCGCTTCCAATAAAAGTGTTGTTCCATTAAGTGAATACCTGCTTCATGATAAGCTATCAGACGTAACGCTTATCACGCTAACTGCTATTGGATCACCGGAAGCAGCAAAGGCCATATTTGAAGCTGCAGCTAAAGCCGATGCTGAACGACAGACAACATTTATTGAATCTCTCGGACGTTTACGTTACAGGCCTGCCATTTCAATGCTCAGTAAAAAAGCCAAATCAGGCACAGGAGCCGTACAGGAAAAGGCCTTGATGGCTTTGGCAGAAATTGGAACTCCCGATGTCAAATCTGCTATCACCAAAGCCGTTAAAAAAGCAGATTATCAAAATGAATCCTCCCGCGCGGTTTTGGCGTATTTGCATTATGCCAACAGGCTGGCCGAGGATGGCAATAAAGTTTTAAGTTCAAAGATCTGTTATGACATCTTGAAAAATTGCACCGATGCGGAACAGCTGATTTACCGATCTGCAGCCGTTCATCTTTTACGGGATTTGGAAGGGAGCAATTTTACAGAGCAATTAATAAAAGAAGCACAACATGAAGATGATCTTTACCGGGGAGCCGTACTGGCTGCTGCAAGCACAGGGCTAACTAGTAAGGAAGTTCCCCAATGGGTTGAATTTTACCAGACAGCCTCACCTGCGGCAAAAATGCAACTCATACCAATGTTACAGGAACGGGATGAGGCAATGGTTTTTGAACAAGTCGTAAAAAAAGCCATCAAATCAGATCATCAGGGAGTAAAACTTGTTGGTATCGGAGCCTTGACCTATCAGGACAAATCCCAAGTTTTGCCCTTGACTATTGAGTTATTAAAAACCACTGAAAGTCCTGAAATCACCCTGGCTGTTAAAAATGTATTATTACAAACAGCGGATGTCAAAGACGGAGCATTTTTGGCAAAAGCTTTTCCTAAAGTTGAAGGTGGGGCACGAGCCGTTTTAATCGATGTTTTGGCGGCCAGAAAAGCCCATGCTCAATTTGATACGGTGGCTAAACAAATCAGCTCAAACCAGAAAGAAGTTGTAACGGCTGCCTATGCTGCGTTGCCATCATTAGCTACCCCTGAAGATTTGCCTGAATTGCTCCAGCTTTTGAATAATGCAAATAAAGATAGCTACATCAAAGATGTTCAGCGAGCCATCATCAACACATTGCAGGAAGATCCACAAAATCTTTCGGAGATGATATTTAAAGCCTTTAAGAAAAGTGATTCTCCGGAAAAACTACTGTCGGTTTTGCCTTACCTCGGTGATGAACAGTCTTTGGAATTATTGACAACGGCGATATCTTCAGACGATGAAAAACAAAAAATGATCGCCCTTGAAGCACTATCCAAATGGCAAGGTAATGAAGCTATCCCTTATTTATTTGAAAAAACAGCCCCTTCGGAGATAGCCTCCATCCGCAGCAAAGCTTTTGACTATTATTTGTCACAGGTAGCAGCCTCCTCTTATCCTGATGATCAAAAATTGTTGTTGGTCAAAAAGCTGATGCCAAGATGTAAAACAGTTGATGAACAAAAGCTGATCCTGAGGCAAGCACAAAAGATCAAAACCTTTTTGTCGCTGATTTATGTATCCAATTACCTTCAGGATGGAAACCTGTCTTCAACAGCAGGGCTGGCAGCCATAAGAATCGCATTACCAACACCTGGCGGTAACGACGGCCTCAGCGGTGATGTTGTCAGAAAAATTCTGACTAAAAGCATGGAAAAACTCAATTATCCCGGCAGTGAATACGATAAAATTGACGTGAAGGAATACCTCGGCAAAATGTCTGCTGATAAAGGATTTGTCTCCATGTATAATGGCAAAGACCTCAGCGGCTGGCAAGGATTAGTGGAAAATCCGATCGCCCGGGCAAATATGACACCAGAGGAACTTAAGAAAAAGCAAAACGAGGCCAATGAACAAATGCACAAAGAATGGATTATTGACAATGGCGACATCTTGTTCGTAGGAGAAGGTTACAAAAACCTCTGCAGCATCAAAGAATATGCTGATTTTGAAATGTTGGTCGATTGGAAAATTGGAGACAAGGGCGATAGCGGCATCTACCTTCGTGGCACCCCACAAGTGCAGATCTGGGATACCTCCAGAGTAGAAGTTGGAGCTCAAGTCGGTTCGGGAGGTTTATACAACAATCAGAAAAATCGCAGTACACCACTCAAGGTAGCGGACAACCCGATTAACGACTGGAACACCTTCCGAATTAAAATGGTAGGTGAGAGAGTCACCGTTCATCTCAATGGAGAACTCGTAGTTGATAACATCACACTGGAGAATTACTGGGATCGCAACCTTCCTATTTTCCCCAAAGAAGCCATTGAACTGCAGGCGCATGGTGAAAACGTCAGGTTCCGCAACATTTATGTGCGGGAAATTCCTTCCGGTGATTTTTTACTGGATGAAACCGAAAGAAAAGAAGGTTTCAAATCCTTATTTAACGGTAAAGATCTTGACCAATGGATTGGCAATAAGCAGGACTACCGGGTGGAAAACAATGAAATAGTCGTTCGTCCGGAACAGGGAGGACATGGCAACCTCTACACTGCTGAGGAGTATTCCGACTTCATATTCAGATTTGAATTCAAACTAACTCCTGGAGGTAATAATGGTCTCGGCATCCATGCTCCACTGGAAGGGGATGCTGCTTATGTTGGTAAAGAATTACAAATCCTCGATAATACCGCCGCAGTTTACGCTGACCTGGAGCCCTACCAGTATCACGGTTCTGTATACGGCATAATCCCGGCGAAAAGAGGGTACCTCAACCCCGTTGGGGAGTGGAATTATGAAGAGGTAATCGTAAAAGGAGATGATATAAAGATTACTTTGAACGGTACAGTAATCGTTGATGGAAATATGAAGGAAGCCTCTAAAAACGGCACCATCGATGGGCAGGATCATCCCGGATTGCAACGCAATAAAGGACACATCGCCTTTTTGGGTCACGGATCTGTATTATGGTTCCGCAATATTCGCATCAAACCGCTAAACGATTAAAAGTGGAGGGAAACAAAGTTTTTGATGCCATTGTCATCGGCACCGGCATTTCCGGTGGATGGGCTGCCAAGGAGCTATGCGAACAAGGGTTGGAAACGCTTGTTTTGGAGAGGGGACGAATGGTTCGCCATGTTGAAGACTATCCAACAGCCAACATGGACCCATGGGATTTCAAATACCGTGGTCTGACTGCCCATTCCGAGGCTAAAACACAGGAAAAGCAGGCGAGATCAGGGTATACCATAGCTCCACCATCGAAGCATTGGTTTGTCAATGACTTAAAACACCCATATAATGAAACCAAGCGCTTTGACTGGCTAAGGGGATATCATGTAGGTGGACGTTCCATCATGTGGGCCAGACAGGTGCTGCGGTTAAGCGACCTGGATTTTGAAGCCAATAAAAAAGACGGCATAGCGGTTGACTGGCCCATCCGCTATGCCGATCTCGCTCCCTGGTATGACAAGGTGGAGGATTTTATTGGCGTAAGTGCAGAACCACTGGGTTTGCCTCACTTACCTGATGGCATCTTTACTCCTCCTATGGAATTGAATTGTGTAGAAACAGCCTTCAGAAATAATATCCTCGACAACTATGACAATAGATACCTGACCATTGGCAGGTTTGCCAATATCACCGGGGATAAAAATTTTGAAGGCCGCAGCAAATGCCAGTATCGAAACCGGTGTATCCGCGGGTGTCCCTTTGGTGCTTATTTCAGCAGCAACTCATCGACGTTGCCGGCAGCCGAAAAAACAGGTAAGATGACGTTGAAGGCCAATGCCATTGTTTCCAAAATTATTTACGACGAGCAAAAAGAACTGGCCACGGGAGTTGAAGTCATAGATGCAAATACACATGAAAAGTTTGTTTACCAAGCCAGGGTAATTTTTTGCTGTGCATCCACCGTAGCCAGCGCTGCTATTCTTTTGAATTCCACCTCCCGTCGATTCCCGGAAGGCCTTGGAAATGATAGCGGAGAATTGGGCCACAACCTCATGGATCACCATTTCAGGGTTGGGGCCACCGCGGTTGTTGAGGGATTTGATGACAAGTATTATAGTGGCAGGCGTCCGGCAAGTTTTCATATCCCACGGTTCAGAAACCTGGGAGATAAAAAGACAAAGAAAAACTTCCTCCGGGGTTATGGTTTTCAAGGCAGTGCCAGTCGAACCAACTGGAAGCGAGCTATCAAAGAACTGAGCTACGGAGAAGACCTAAAAAACTCTCTTTTCAAACCCGGTCCGTGGCGAATTGGTATGTCCGGTTTTGGGGAATGCCTGCCGTACCACGACAATAAGATGACCCTTGATAAAAATCACCTGGATGAGTGGGGCATTCCTACGGTTACCTTTGATTGTGAGTTTAAGGAAAATGAGTTTAAAATGAGACAGGATATGCAGGAGCAGGCTATCCAAATGTTCAAAGCTGCCGGTTTTAAAGATGTTAAGGGTTATGACAATCCAAGTTCCCCTGGTAATTGCATTCATGAGATGGGTACTGCCAGAATGGGAAGAGATCCCAGAACATCAGTTCTGAATGGCCACAATCAGGTCCATGCCGTACCCAATGTTTATGTCACCGATGGTGCCTGTATGACTTCTTCACCTTATCAAAATCCTTCTCTGACCTACATGGCTATTACAGCCCGGGCAGCCAATCATGCGGCAGAACAACTTAGACTCAATAAATTCGAATGATGGACAGAAGAACTATATTAAAAACCATGACCCTGTCACTGGGAGGAATGATAGCTACGCCGGTTATGCTGGAGTTATTAAGCTCCTGCACCAGGCAGGAACCTTTGAGCTGGCAGCCACTTTTTCTGGACAAAGAGAGCCTGCCCCTTATCACCAACCTTGTGGATATCATTTTACCTGCTTCAGACACGCCGGGCGCCATTGATGTTGATGTGCCTCAATTTCTGGATTTGGTACTCAAAGAGGTCGCCACACCTGAAGAACAGGAACATTTTAATAAAGGCGTTGACATTTTTGACAAAAGGTTTGAAGAAAGATTTGGAGTAAGTTCCTCCAAGGGCGAAAAAGCTCAGTTTGAGGCTATGCTTGACCAGTACTTTAATAAATCAGAGGAAGAGCAGGAAGCCATTTTTGAACAAATGGAACTATGGAGCGAAGCAGGTAATAAACTCGAAGAGTTTTATCTCTATATGTTTTTAATATTTACCAGGCACTACACCCTCTTTGGGTATTTCAATTCTAAACAAGTTGGCACACAGGTCCTTGATTACAATCCATATCCCGGAAGTTTCGAAGGTTGTATTCCACTTGATCCGGACAAAAATGTCTCTTCTATTTGAGCATTAACAAATTGCCCATGGCTGGTTTTATCGGTCTATAGAGAGATGAGCAGCCTTGACATTTTTTTCAGCTTTTCCTACCTAATCTTTTCCCATTCAGATCTGGTAATTACCAAAAGGTTTTCAGGAACCCATTTTCCCTTTTTCAGGAATCCCTTTTCGAGATATTTTTCGAATTGCATACCATTTCGTTTCAAAACCTTTTCGCTGGCAACATTCCACAGCGCATGACAAGCCTCGATTTTTTCAGCCATCAATTTTTCAAAACCAAAGGCCAAAACAGCTTTCAGGCATTCCGTCATGATCCCCTTTCCCTGGGATTCCGGGTGGGTCCAGAAGCCGACGTTCCACCTTCCGGGTTCTTTGGTAATCCGAATGGATATCCTGCCTAAAGGTTGATTAGTTTTTTTGTCATCTACAGTAAAGCTGAATCCTTCACCTTTTTGCCACGCCGAAATACTTCTGGACAAAGGAGCCTTTAATTCCTCTATACTTTCAGGCGGTTCCCACAACATGCCGTCATTGAAACCCTCATAACGGGAGGCAGAAAAAACAAAAGGGATGTCAGCTTCGGAAGGAATGCGAAGCCGGAATCGGGGAGTCTCGATTTGATAGGATTTAGGAATGGTGGTGTTCATTGTTTCTGTTTTTGGATAAAACGTTTTGAAGGGAAGCAAAGTTCCGGGTTCCAGACCTCCGAGGTTTTGAAAACCTCGGAGGTCTTTATCGTATTTTCTTCAGCTTTAGTCTTGAGTTATCCAAAATAGCGTTTGTTTAATAGATATCTTCTTGCTTTATCCTTATTCCTGACAATTTCAAAAGAAACAAACAGCTTTCCATTAACGCATCATCAGGATCATTTGTCCGAAATGCTTTAAATCCTTCAGAGTTTTTTCGTTCTAATGTCCATGAAGCTCCGTCGGTCATAGGCACATATTCCTGGTGCGGAAGGTCGTTAAAATTTGCCTCATTTAACAAAGTCAGAAATTTGTCCCAGTCTCTTTTGATGACCCTTCTTTTTTTGGATCTTTTCAAACCCTCGGGTTCATATCCTCCGGCGCCGTTCCCGATTTTTCCATAAAGCAGAATTTTTTCATTTTTCTTTTCAATCCTTACGGATATTGGATGATGGAAACTCCTCAACCATGTAAATCTGAAAATGGAATCTTCTTCTGTTTTTTGGTTATAGAGACAAGGTTCATTCAGATCCTTTAATTGAAGGGCTAGCCACTCCGCACTTCTTCTGGATGATTGTACTTCAAAAAGGTAATCAATGGTGTTATTACATTCCCAGACTTCCGTAAAATCAACAAAATACCAGGAAGGGAAGTAGCAATAATCTTTTATTTCTAATATGTCATCATCAATAGGACTGTTTCCCCTTTTTTTTAGATGACACTCCATTTGACGAATAGGAAAAAATATTACGTCTCTTTCTTCTTCA
>QQUB01000098.1 GCA_008501835.1 Bacteroidota bacterium | reverse complement strand
TCCATAAATAATTGCTCATGCCAAGGGTTGCCGTTAGGGAAGCACTTTCTCCTCTGCAAATAATGGGCTCTCCATCAATTTCGACCACAGGAGTAGGCATCACTGAAAGGGTAACTTCATCACTGCCCTGGCATCCGTTTGCATCAGTGACGGTCACACTGTAGTTTCCCGAGACGTTTTCCGACGTAGTCTGCTGGTTACTTCCACTGTTCCAACTATAAGTTTCATAGCCGGATCCGGCATCAAAGCTGGTAGATTCACCCTCGCAAATACTGTCGTCTCCGGTTATTTGAGGTTCAGGCAGAGGGTGGAAAGTAATATCCACAGATTGGTTTCCAATACAACCAGATGGGTCAACGGCCTGAACAGCATAACTTCCTGAGGCATTTATGGCAATACTGGAACTCGTCTCTCCTGATGACCATTCGTATTCAACAAAGGGACCATTTGCCGTTAAGGTGATTTGCTCACCCTCACAGGCTTCGGTATCCCCTGAAATGGTAAGGGGTAAACCCGGAATGACATTAACCATAATATTTATGGTTTCTGAACAATTGAGGTTAGTAACAGTAAGTGTGTAATTAAAACTGCCTGTAGTGCCTTCCGGAATTGTGAGGGTGGGGTAGTCCACATCGGTGGCAGACAGGAAAGCATCACCACCATTGGAGGCTGTCCAGGCAAACGTTTCATTGCCCTCCAGTCCGCTGATGGAAACCGGCATTTGAACTTCTACCGGGGAAGGACATAATTCCAGTGGTCCTTCCTGGGAAAGCTGAATATTACATTCCGGTGTGGCCGTACAATCCAGATAGGCTGCGGCACCACCTCCCCAATCGAGATCGAACCCCTGAGAGCTGGCATCGTAGTTGTCGACCAACAGGTAATATCCTTCTCCTGGCTGAACGGTCATGGGAGCCACAAATCCGTCCCCGGAAGCTGGTTCACTCAAATCAACAGCACCATTGCCCAGTCCCGTTTGAGGACAATAGGTACAAAAACTATTAGCAAAGGAACAACGGATGGGGTCTCCAAGGTTATCACAGGTTGGGTCAGGTCCGTAAATGGCAAAATCGTAATCCTCACCGACCCCTGCATTTGGGGTGATCACAAATTCGATCACGCTGTTTGGAGGCATATCATCCCGGAATTCGAAATAATACCAGGCACTTTGATGTTCATCAGCGAGCAGACATCCTGCATCGTTATCTGCGTCAATGAAATCATTGGCGCCAGGTCCGGCAGGATTGTAGTTAATCTGACTGCTGTTGCAAATTACTACAGCTTCTGCGCAGTCATTGTTTTGAGAAAAAGCAGTGTTGGCCACCAGGCAAACTAATGGAATAATGGTGTAGAACAACCTCATAGGCTTATTTTTTAATCAATTAAAAAATAAGGCGTGTCTTTATTTCAGAATAATTATGATTACCGGCATCTTTGCAGTTGCCGAAAACTGGTGGTAATCGTTTTGGAGATAAGTATTTTGCTGCATTTACGATGTGGCCTCCATCAGAGAAATCACATTAAATGAAGCTATCCACTGAGATAAGTTGCTATCGGATAAAAGTAAAATGACCGTTATCCTTAAAAGGTGAAAAAACAAATATACACCATTAATATTTTTTTATACAAACGTGATGTTATTTTTTTGTTAACAATGGTTGATTAAATATAAATTTTTGAATCTACTATTTTTTCCATTTTTTATTTTGTCAATTTAGATATTTCAGAAACACGGAACCAGAATATAAATGAACCGAAAAGTACTTTTTATCAATAAAGCTCATCCTGTCCTGGAGCAGGAGCTTACGAAATTGGGTTTTGAATGTGAATTGGATGAACAGAGCACCAATGACCAGATAGAATCGAAGATTCATAACTATTTTGGTATAGTTATTCGAAGCAGGATTGGAGTGGATCGCTCGTTACTGGACAAGGCTGTGAATTTATCGTTTGTTGCCAGAGAGGGCGTCGGTACAGAGCATATTGATCTTGAATATGCGGCACAGAAAGGAATAACCGTTATTACCTCACCGGAAGGAAGTCGTGATGCAGTAGGCGAGCATGCCCTTGGGATGCTGTTATCACTAATGGCCAACCTGGCAAAATCAGACAGGCAGATCAGAAACGGTCAATGGTTGCGGGAAGAAAACAGAGCCTACGAGATCAAAGGAAAAACAGTGGGAATATTAGGCTATGGAAATATGGGAAGAGCTTTCGCCCAACGATTGAAAGGATTTGAGGCCGATGTGATCGCATATGACAAATACCTGGATAATTATGGAGATGAGCATGCTGAGGCAGTTTCTCTGGAAAAGTTGTTTGAAAGGAGCGATATTCTAAGTTTGCATATCCCTTACATGCCGCCCAATCATCATTTTGTTGATGGAGCTTTTATTCAGAATTTTAAAAAGGACATCTTTATTGTGAATACCGCGAGAGGACTTGTATTAGAGACAGCCGCATTGGTAGACAACATGAAAAGCGGCAAGGTTTTAGGTGCTGCTTTGGATGTTTTGGAATATGAAGAAATGTCTTTTGAGTTTCTTGATCTCGACAGTTTGCCGGAACCTTTTCAATATCTTCGGAATTCTGACAGGGTAGTGTTGACCCCTCATATTGGAGGTTGGTCATTTGAATCCAAGAAAGGACATGCGGAGGTTCTGGCGGAGAAAATCAAGGCCAGGTTTACTGAGTAGATTACAAGTTACCGGGTATCTTTTACCAGCAATCAGCAACCAGCAACCAGCAAAATAATTCACAATGAAAATCACCGTCATCGGAGCAGGTATTGGTGGATTGACAACCGCCATTGCACTTCATCAAAAAGGATTTGAAGTGGAGGTTTATGAATCCTTTGCTGAATTCAAACCTTTAGGGTCAGGTATCAATCTGGCGATAAATGCCATGCAGGTGTATAAACAACTGGGGATTTATGAGACCATTTTGTCCAGCGCGAATCCGCTCTCAAGTATGAATGTGGTAGATACACGGTTTGGGCCATTGTCCAGGATGAACCTACAGCCTTTTGAGCAACAATATGGGGTGACCAATGCTGCCATACATCGTTCGACCCTACAGAAAATTTTGTTAGACCAGTTACCAGAAGACTGTGTCAAACTTGGCAAAAGGTTAAAGCATGTGGAACAAATTGGTGAGGTGGTGAAGCTTGATTTTGAGGATGGCACAACTCATCAAGCCGAAATTGTTATTGGAGCAGATGGAATCCATTCTGTTTTAAGAGCCTCCATTTTAAACCAAAAGGACCTAAGGGATGCCAGACAATTATGCTGGCGAGGAATTACCGATTTCGAATTGCCTGCAAAATACCAACATGAACTATTTGAATTATGGGGCAAAGGCAAAAGGTTTGGGTTTGTGAGTATTGGAAACGGCAAGGTTTACTGGTATGCCTTGTGTAATGATATTAGTAAGGAACCCTTGAATATAATGTTTGATGGTTTTGACCCTATTGTGAATGCCATCATTCATTCCACCCCCAGGGAGAAGGTCCTTGAAAATCAAATAGCAGATTTCCAACCTATTCCACATTGGTCAAAAGGACGCGTATGTTTGTTGGGAGATGCAGCTCATGCCACCACGCCCAATCTTGGTCAGGGGGCCTGCCAGGCCATTGAAAGTGCGTGGGTGTTTTCTGTAGCTATGGAAAGGAATCGGCCTGATTTTCATAAAGCCTTTGAACAATATGAACAGGCCAGGAGGCCCAAAGCCAGGAAAGTTATCAATACCAGCTGGCAACTTGGGAAAATGGCACATTGGAAAAATCCGGTAGCCGTTGCTCTTCGAAATGGGATGATGCGCCTGACACCTACTGCTGTCGGACAAATGCAAAGTGCCTTTTTGTTTGAGGTGCCTATGATGGATTAATAGCCCTCTTATACAGATAATATTATTGCACCAAAACTTCGTTTTAAAAACATTCCGAAGAAGGATATTGGAAACAGATCATTGAGCACATCGTGATCGGTGAGTTGTTTCTACAGGTATCAAAATATTTTTTGTCGGAAAATCGGCTCACCGATCAATTCACCTTGTTCATCGCTCAATGATCCTGATTGCTAATAAAAAAATTGGAAAAATATATTCTAACTACTGTTTGAGGTAGGTTATTACTCCGGATCCGGAAGTTCCTCATTTGGCGGATCCATAGCTTCTGACGAAAGAACTTCCCCCTCCTCCAACCTTATCTCCGGATCAACTGGAGGAATTCGCGGAGGAATATCCTTTAACATTCTCCAGGCAGCAAAGCCACCAATCAGGTCTACAATAAAATGGATGAGCATTACCTGCCATAATGAACCGGTATAATAATAGATCAGTCCGAAGAAAATGGCCATGAAAAATATTTTAATCACTGCTTTCCTGCCTTGATACTGATGAACAATGGCAAAGATCAGGGTAGGAATGAAGATGGCCCAATAGGCATTGTCGGATCCAAGAAGGTTGTAGAAATAGGTGATGAAATATCCGCGAAAAATAAATTCCTCGCAAATCCCTGCGGTTATGGCTAGTGGAATAAACCTGATGAACTCAGGAAAAGAAGCCGGTAAAAACGGTATGTTCTCCTGCCATTCCTTGATGGTGTTTTCACGGGACGTTGGGAAAGCGGTTTCATAGGTCAAATCCGCTCCATAGAGTAAAATAAATCCTGCCAGGGCCCACCATGCATAATCATTCATAGTATCCGGCGGCCAATGCAGTCCGAAATCCACCGGAGACCTTCCCATCAACCAATTGACCAACCCCAAAAGCAGGGCCATAAACCACAAACTGATGCTATTGCCAATATATAACCGTGTTTTCATCTTTGGCGTAAAGGAAACCTTTTTTAATAAACTCTGGGCCTTTACTGAACGTATGGGCAGTATTACACCAATGATTAATACTAAAATATGGTCGATAATGTTGGGTGAAAATTCAAACATCAGTTTTGGTTAATCCATGTCATTAAGAAAGATCAATCGTTCATTTTATGGCATGCTGATAAAAACAAAAAATAGCTTTGTAGTTGATGCCAAAGATATCTCTCGTCCCAAATATAAACCTTGTTTTGCTTCTTGAGCGCTTATTATGTAAATTTGTATACCTGGGATATAGATGATACTCCCTGGCCAGTTGTTATTTATACAATGCTCAAACTAATGAAATACCTTTTTTCTCTCCTGCTTTTGATCTCTTTTATTCCCTTTAATTTTGCACAATACGAATCAGGGTACGCCTTGTATTACGCTGATTACCTTCACGGGAGACAAACGGCCTCCGGGGAAATCTTTAGTCAACAACAATTGACTTGTGCCCATAAAACGCATCCTTTCGGAACCTTGCTGAAAGTAACCAGACAGGATAATGGCATGTCGGTTATCGTCAGGGTCAACGATCGTGGGCCGTTTTGTGATGGTTGTTCCGTGGACCTTTCAAGGATCGCAGCGGAAAGGATCGATCTGATCAAGGCAGGAAAAAAGATGGTTCATGTTCAGGTGGTTGGCTTTTCTAAGACCAACCCTAAGGTTTTGAGTACCTGGTCTGATGTCACAGGGCGACCTGAAAAGGATTATACTTACCGAACACCTTCCCAGAGAAATCAGCCTCAGAAGGATAAATTAACCTCAAAAGGAAATGTTCGTGTTGATAATAATACCAAAACGAGAACAGCCCCACAAAAATCTACTCCAAAGCCCAGGCCGCAAACATATAGTGCTCCTAAAACTACCCCTAAATCCACTCCCCAAAGGGTGGCCGACCCTCAGGCAGAGAATGTCCGTTTTTTACCATTGGGACAAACCGGCTATTTTATCCAGCTCGGGGCTTTTACCCTCGAGACCAACGCCAGAAGAACTATTGTTGATCTTCAAAGAAAAGGCTTGAAATACCTATACCTGCAAAAAGGACAGACCAGGCCTAATGAAACCATTATTCGCCTCTTTTTAGGGCCTTTCAAAACACAACGTGAAGCCAATGATTATCTCAGGGATGTATGTCCGCGTTTTGGGGTAACGGGGATAGTGGTTTTACTACGATAATTTTATATTCCTAACACAAAATTATTCCGCGAGAAAAGGTAGATTAGCTTTTTGAGTAATGACAAAAATTGTGGCTTGTTAAACCGGACAGGTAATTCGGGTTTAATATTACCCTTCTTTTGTCTAAAAAACAATCACTTCAAGTCAAAACCATGCTATATACCTTCAGAACCATTCTTCTATTCTCCTTGACCATTAACCTTATCTTGGGATGTGCAGCTCAGCCCAAAAGCTTTATTAAGTCGGAAAATTCCGTGATCATTACCCTGGATACAGGAGTTGATGTGAAAAAAATACGCCTCAGTATTATTGATGAAAAAATAATCAGGGTAACGGCAAGTCCGGTAAGTGGATTCTCTGAAAAAGAAAGCCTGATGACCATTAAGCAATCGGATGAAATCAAAAACTGGGAAGTTGAAGAGCAGAATGATCTCATAATCATCTCAACGTCTAAATTAACCATAAAGGTCTTTAAAGAAACAGGGGCCATTACCTTTCTGGATAAAGCAGGAAAGGTACTTTTGGCAGAACCTGAAACCGGAGGGAAATTTATGGAAACAACGGAAGCAGGGCAGGGGTTATTCAAATTGCGGCAGGTCTTTGACTCTCCTGAAGGTGAGGCATTTTACGGGCTTGGACAACACCAGCACGGATATATGAATTATAAAGGGAAAGATGTTGACCTCACCCAGCAAAATATCGTAGCAGTGGTACCTTTCCTGCTTTCAAATAAAAACTACGGAATCCTTTGGGATAATTATTCAATCACCAAATTTGGAGACCCCCGTAACTATGGTCAGATTTCTGATCTGATCCTGCAGGATAAGGAGGGGAATTCAGGAGGTCTGACCGCGACTTATTATGTTGGCAATGAAATCATACAACAGACCATCGAAGACAGGATAAACTATCAATATCTGGAGACCGATGATTATGGGAAGTTACCTTCTGAAGCAACTAAGGTAACCTGGGAAGGCAGGATTTCCTCAGAAGTAGCCGGGAAACATAAATTCCTGCTTTATGCATCTTCCTATTTCAAACTCTGGGTAGACGGAGAACTCCTGTTTGACAAATGGAGGCAGAACTGGAATCCTTGGTCTAACCCATTTGAAATAGATTTGAAGCCCGGAGAACACCATGATTTAAAAATCGAATGGATCCCTGAAGGCGGTTATTTGAGTCTGACACATTTGAACCCTCTCCCGGAGCAGGAACAAAATCAATTGTCCCTGACCTCAGAATCCGGATATGAGATCGATTATTATTTTATTCATGGAGAAACTGCAGATGAAATAATCAGTGGATATCGCCAGGTAACTGGAAAATCACCCATTTTGCCTAAATGGGCCTACGGGTTCTGGCAAAGCAGGGAGCGGTATAAAACTCAGAATGAACTGCTGGATGTGGTTAGGACTTTTAGAGACAAGGAGATTCCTATTGACAATATTGTGCTTGATTGGTTCTATTGGCCCGAAGATCAGTGGGGAAGTCATGAACTGGAAACCTCCAGGTTCCCGGATCCTGAAGGTATGATCCGGGAATTACATGAAGACCTGAATACCAACATCATGATTTCCGTTTGGCCAAAATATTATCCTGGAACGGAACATTACCGGGAAATGGATGCCAAAGGGTATCTTTTTAAGCACAATATTGAGCAAGAACGGATCGACTGGGTTGGGAAAGGATATACCAATACTTTTTACGATCCTTTTAACCCGGGCGCCAGAGACATGTTCTGGGACCAGCTCAATGAGCATTTATTCAGCAACGGTTTTGATGCATGGTGGCTTGATGCCACGGCACCTGACATGCATTCCAATTTACGTATTGC
>QQUB01000430.1 GCA_008501835.1 Bacteroidota bacterium | reverse complement strand
ATGTTGATGAAATTGAGGCAAGAGAGGATGGTGGTACACCGGCCTTTTTACAGACCATCAAAGTGGCTTTGGCTATGCAGCTGAAGGAAGAAATCGGTGTTGATAAAATTCTTGCCAGAGAAGAAGAATTACTGGAAAAGATCTGGCATCGATTTGATCAATTGCCAAACCTCCATGTACTTGCCGATAATGTTCGCGATCGCCTTGGGGTGATTTCTTTTTACGTGGACGATCTTCATTTTAATCTTGGAGTAAAATTACTGAATGACAGGTTTGGTGTTCAGGTGAGAGGTGGGTGTTCCTGCGCAGGTACTTACGGGCATTATTTGCTCGAGGTAACACAGGAGTTTTCCAAACAAATAACAGAGCAGATCAATATGGGCAATCTGTCAGGAAAACCGGGATGGATCAGGATGTCCATTCATCCTACTATGACAGATGAGGAAGTGGATTTGCTTTTGGATAGTATTGAGGCCTTGTGTAAGCACCACGTTGAGTGGGCAAAGGATTATGAATACAACCTCCACACAAACGAATTCACCTATATAAAAGGTGATGATATAGAGCAACGAATAGTGAAGAATTGGTTTGAGCGAAAATTACATTAGAAATACTATTTTTCTGAAAAATTGTATTTCTGCTAACCATCTACAAAAAACATGTCCAGAATTTATTTTGACAACGCAGCGACGACTCCCATAGACCCTGAAGTGCAAAAGGAAATGTTGGAGGCAATGCAAAATCTATATGGAAATGCATCCTCGATTCACGCTGAAGGAAGGATGGCCAGAGCAGCTTTGGAACAAGCCAGGAAAAAGGTAGCTAATTATCTTGGTGCTTCAATCGGTGAAATCTTTTTCACTTCCGGTGGCTCCGAATCTAATAACATGGTTCTCAAAGGGGCTGTACGCGATCTGGGGGTTCAAAGGATTATCAGTACTCCTGTTGAACATCATTGTAACTTACATAGTTTTGAGGCCATCAAAAGAGACTGGCCTGAAGTAGAAATAATACTATTGTCCATTGACGAAAAAGGACTGCCTGATCTTGGACAGCTCAAGGAAACCCTGAATGACCAAAGTAAGAAAACCCTGGTTTCTTTAATGCATTCCAATAATGAAACCGGTAGCATGGTCGACCTGGAAGCCATTGCTGAAATGTGTGATGAGGCAGGTGTGCTTTTCCATTCTGATACAGTTCAAACTATAGGTTATTTTCCATTTGATCTTTCCAAAACCAGGATTTCATTTATTAGTGGGTCTGCTCATAAATTTTATGGGCCTAAAGGTTCGGGCTTTGTTTACATTAACAATGAGAATATTGTCAAACCCATGATTGATGGGGGAGGGCAGGAAAGAAATATGCGTGCCGGAACAGAAAGCATTCACAATATTCTCGGTTTGGCGAAAGCAATGGAACTGGCTTATGATAACCTGGAAGAACGGAAAAATCATGTTGAAGATTTAAGGGCTTACATGATTCAGGAACTATTAAAGGAATTTGATGATATTCACTTTAACGGACCTGAAACAGGTGGCCATTATAAAGTGCTCAGTGTTTCTTTTCCTCCATCTCCAAGAGCAGAATTACTCTTGTTAAACCTCGATATTGCCGGAATCAGCGTTTCAGGAGGTAGTGCCTGTACGTCAGGGGCCGATGCTGGTTCACATGTAATGGAAGCTATTCATGGAGATTCCCCCAGAAAAACCATTCGTTTTTCTTTTTCTCACCACAACACCCGTGAAGAGGTAGATATTGTAATGGAAAAACTCAAGGAAATACTAGAATAACGGTCAAAAAAAATCCCGACCCTGATCAGCAGAGCCGGGATTTTTTTTGGAACAAAACAGGTTTTATTCTACGATCAGCTTCTTTGTAATTCGTTGACCATCAATATCCATATCAATTAGGTAAATACCTTTCGGTAAACCTGACATATCTACATAGAACTCATTCATCACAACATTGGCATGGTCGATGCTTCTTACCAGCTGTCCGGTGTTGTTTATGATTCTCACAAAAAGATCTTTGGCAGATTTTTCCAATGAGATGGTAAACTGGCCACTGCTTGGATTAGGGAAAATACTCACTTCGTTTTGACTAATAAGCGGATCTTCAGTGTTCACAACTACACCTTCGACTAGAGGTACACCAGAAAAGGTTACCAAATTGGTTGCCACTATCAAATGCGGATTGAAGCCATCATCACAGTTTGGACAGGTTATTCCACTGATACATCCTGGATTGTTTGGATGGCAGTCGTCCATGTAGTCTTCATCAAATATATAGCCCAGTTCAACATTGTTGCCAATGTACTGCGTCATATTAAAATCAAACCACGGTGCAATGGCTCCAGGGCACCATCCAGCTCTGTCATGGAACCAGGTTCCATTTTGAGGCTGGCATCCATCTGGATTCGGGTTGCAATCATTCCAGTTATGTTGCTCAAAGGTTTGAGTACCATTAACCCAGATATGATGGGTGTCCTCGTGGAATTCTGCAGCATTTCCTGAATTGTTATCACCCCAGCCATGTCCGGTGGAGACTATTTTCAAGGTGGAGGCTACCGCATTGGCTGGGAACGAGACTGTTACAGGAATAACCGGCTGCAGGTTAGCTGGGTCTCCAAATGCATAGGTTTCATTCCACAATTTGGTAATACTACTGTATGGGTATTCTGGTGTGCCTTCTGAAAAAGAAAAGGACAGGTCGTACAAAAAGCCATTGTCCAGGGTTCCGCAATTCAACCTGAAAGCAATTTTACCCTGAAGTATGGACATATAATCAGTAACATCAATACTGTGGGAACAAGGAACCCCATAAGGAGTTATATAGCGAATGATCTCAATCCATTCTCCGTTATGCCCTTTGGCTTCAATGCTTGCAACCCTATCCCATTCACCACACCCTCCAGGAGGGCAGGTGAGGTCCAGGTTGGCAGTGATCTGGCTATATGCACCGAGGTAGGATGGTAGCTCGGCTTCAACAACTTCAGAGGGATTTCCTGTGTTCAACCAAACATCATCAGCCGCCATTACGTCTGAACTGACAGCTGTTTCTACGATATTGATGTTTACACTTTCTGTAAAAGTTGCTCCAAAATTACTAGTTGCCACAACATTTATGGTATAGGAACCGTAATCCTCCGGAGTCCACCAGCCCGTGTAATGAGTATTTTCCCAGTCGGCAGCTGAAATGCTCTCTCCATCAATTTCAAAGGTTACTTCCTGAACTGAAAATAATTCTGGAAAACCAATATCAACTATAGCGGCCAGTTGAATGGCTGTCAAAGAAGGAACGTATACATCCCCTGCCAAAGGACTACGAACCTCAACGGCTGGTGCGTATGTATCAGGGTTCAATACCTGGAAAGTGTTCAGCAAATCATCTGCAGGATCCCAGTCATCATTGCCCGGTTGACTGGCTTTGATGACAACCTCACCAACTACACCGTCGAGCGTAACCGTATTGCCATCAATAGTTGCCGGTCCGGAAACAACTTCATATTCAACAGGTAGTCCGGAACTTGAACTTGCACCTAAGTCAAAAGGTGGATCTGTTGTAAGCTTATTAGGAATCTGTGGGAATGTGATGGCCTGAAAACCAACATCAAGATCTCCTCCAAAGTTGGAAGTCTCACCTGTCAGGGCAAAGTTGAGTAATTGAGCATCTCGTTCCCCATCGCCTACTTCACTGACCAGTTCCATGATGGATGTATTATCTTCTCCCGGAACTCCCTGGTTAAATTTATAATATGCTTCCAGGCCTTCTTCATCTCCGTTCAACTCATTTTCCATCATATCCTGGATTTCTTCCTGGGTCAAAGCTTTACTCCATAAGGATACTTCATCGGCACGTCCGCCGAAATAAAAATTAAAATCAGCCAGAATGCTTCGGCCGATGGCAAAATGAATATCCCCGGAGGAGAAGGTACCGGAAGCTGAAGAACTGCCTTTTAAGGTACCATCGATATATAATTTCACACTGGATCCATCATACAACCAGACAATATGCTGCCATGTCTCAGGAACAATGGTGAAATTTGGCCCTACATATTCATGTAACCCCGTATTGGTTTCCAGTCGGCACTCCAGGGTTCCATTATTTAACTGAATAAGGTAAAAGCCATTCCCGCTACCATCACGCATACCCATCATGCCCTGACCATAAGCCAGTTGATCTGTATAGAACCACCCGGCCATTGTTATGCCATCTGAATTGGCAATGTATTGAGAGCCATTTTCAAGTATGACATGGTCGTTCACTCTGTCGAAATGAAGATACTGATCGGATTGAGACATGAGAAACGCCGGAATTAAGGTGAATAGAACCAGTAGAACTGGCTTGAGTTGCAAGTAAATATTTTTCATACAAATAAGGTTTATTTTATTTTAGGTAATTGGTTAATAATGTGTCTGAATATTAAATCATTGAAGAATAGTAATTTATGTATTAGAGTGATTTTGAGGCAAAAATTTCACAGATCTCGTACACATCTTGTCGGGGGAAAGTGGAAGAGCTGAATTATTGGGATGAAAAAACTTCCATTTTACCCACTTTTCTCTTTGAGTTTGGTATATAATAATTACACTTTTCAAGATTTTTCCATTTTATTAAAATACATACGCTAATATTTTTATCAATCACGGCATCCACCATATTTTAGTCAGATGGGAATCTTCTCCCATTCTTGCAACCTGATCTGCCCAGTTATCCGGGTTGTTCTCCACCTCGCCGGGAGGATAGGCAAACCTGTAATGGGTTTTAATGGTACCCTCATGAGGGGTCTGACCTCCTGTTCTTCGTATCAAAGCATATGCTTCCCACGGTTGGCGGAATGCATCTACCCACCTTTGGGCATAAACGAGATTTAGCTTATCGGTACTTTCAAAGATGCTTAACTTTGGGTGATTGGTCACCGCAAATATTTCCCCAGAAGATAGGGGAGTTTGAGCATTGGTCCATATTTCAGAACCATGGGCAACTTGTTGCCAAAAAGCAATGGATTCTGCCAGACCGAGCGTGTATTCGCCGTCAGCTGTACTTTCGTCTGCAGGAACACCCATTCCACGAATGTAAATTTCTGCAAGGAGATAATGGACCTCTGCTGCAGTGATCAGTATTTCCGGAACATCCTGCTCATCCCTGATCAGGTAGTAATTGAATGGTGAATAGATGTTATCCTGGCCTTTTATGGGGTAATTATCATCCCTGTGATATTGGTAAGGAATACCTCCTGATTGAGGAGTGTCCTCATCAGGGATTTGCGGGAAAGGAGCCCATTCGTTTGCATTATTGGTTTCAAAAAACACGAAACACCTGGGGTCAAAAATTCCACTGCCATCAAGATTATCATTTTCCGAAAATTGATCCCAGATATTGCTGCCCATCCTCAATTTCTTATGCTCTCTGAAGGACCAGCCGACAGATAGATTGAGCCATTGCTGTTGTCTGGGCATCATCAGGGCATTGTCTTCGAAATCTTTAATTAATGGGAGATCGTTTTCCAGGATTTCAGCTATTATCGAACCGGCTATTTGAGGGGCTTTTTCATACATACGCACAGCATGTCTCAATCTCAGGCTATTGGCAAATTTCACCCAAAGTGCCATATCTCCATTAAATAAAGTCTCAAAATTTCCAAGGTCGTAATAATTTTCTCCTGAACCGGTAACCGGATTGGGAGTCGTATTAATATTTTCAACGGACCATTTGAGTTCCTCTAGCATAAAAACATAGATATCCTCCTGAGAATCAAATTTGGGACGAGCATAGTTCAGGTCTTCAAAACCGCGACCAGCCTCAAAAAAAGGCATATCACCGAAGAGATCGGTTAGCTTGAACGTTTTATAGGCAAGCATGATCTTTAGCATTGCCCTTGCATTATTGAGGGCTTCCTGGTCACCTTCCCAGGCATCAAACCTGGATTCCAGTTCCCGAATATGAGCCAGGGTTATGTAATAATTGTTCCAGATATCTTCTGATCCGATAGAAACATTTTGGAAGGTGTTTGCGGACAGGGCAGCTTGCTGGGTTATTTCGTAAAGCGTTTCGTTGTAAAGATATAACTGCTCACTCCAACCCATTCTTAGGGAATTTACACAGGTATTAAATAAAGGACCTATATCAGTTTCTGTTGACTGGAAAGGATTTTTATTGAGTTCTTCGAAACCTTTGTCACAGGAGGCATACAAAGTGGTAGCCAAAACCAGGACAATATATATTTTTAATTTTCTCATTTGCAGGATAATTAACTGAAGTTTAGAATGTGGCTTTTACATTGAAACTGATGGAACGCATACTCGGAAATGATGCCCATTCAAGTCCCTGGGCATTTCCGGAGCCATTGGCACCTTCAGGGTTGATATTATCAGGTAAACTGGCGTATAGATAAAATAAATCACGACCAACGATAGAAGCAGTAAGGTTTTGAAAAACCTTTGATTTTTTTAAGACGCTTTCCGGAAAGTCATAGGTAAGAGCCACTTCACGGAGTTTTACCCAGGAGTTTTCCAGGATGCCGGGTGTTGTCAGGAAACGCCCCCAACCTCCGGCATTGGGTACGTATTTGAAATAATAGTGAACCACTTTGTCATTGGGGGTGCCATCGGCATAAACTCCATCAAGAATAACCCCGATGTTGCGAACATTTCCTTCAGGGTCCGTGTATTCTAAACCACCACCATTTCTCTCCAAAAGAGTTTCCGGACTTTGGCCTGTCTGCAATCCAATGACGTAGGACCCTGCATAAATATCTCCTCCCCATTTGGTATCCACAAGGGTCGTGAGATTGAAGTTTTTATACCCCAATCTCATATTCCAGCCACCTGTAAAATTCGGGGAAGCATTTCCAACAGGTACCTGGTTCTCAGTGAAGAGATAATGAGTTCCTGCTTCATTGAGGATGGGTTGCCCGGTCTCTTCATGGTAGATATAGTCATAACCAACAATAGTCCCGTAATCTTCTCCTTCTCTTACCGCAATGGCCGGACCGTTCAGTCCCCAGATATCTGCCAGTTGAAGGATTTCAGCTCCATCCCCAAGACTGATAATTTTATTCCTGTTCCTGCTGATATTAAATCCCGTTTGCCAGTAGAAATCCTTCTTTTGTAATATGGTAATATCCAAGGTCCCTTCGAAGCCCTGGTTCTGTATCTCGCCAGTATTGATTTTTATGAAATTGGCTCCGGAAGAGGCTGGTAGAGGAGAGTCTAGAATCTGAGCGAATGACCAGATTTGGTAATAGGTAATATCGAGCTGCACCTTGTCATTGAATAAGCCCAAACTCATCCCGGCTTCATAGGAATTTGCCAGTTGTGGTTTTAATTCCAAGGGAGGTATAATGGTCGGTAAAGTTGCGGTCTGACTGCCTCCGAAGTCACCTGTTGAGTACGTAAAATCCAGTGCAAAGGGGTCGGTATCGGTAGCCGTTTCCGCGTAAGCTGCACGAAGCTTCAAGAAATTGATCCAGGGAACTTTTAAGTCGATAGCTTCACTCAGGATGAAACTCATAGATGCGGAAGGGTAGAAGTATGAGTTATTATTAATTGGAAGTGCAGAGGACCAATCATTTCTTCCGCTTAATTCAAGAAAGAGTACGTCCTGGAAGTTGAGGTTTAGGAAACCATAAATAGAGTTGATCTTTTTGTCAAAGCGAAATTCTGACGGAATTGGAACGTTAATTCTTTCCTTGTAATTGTTAAAAGTGAATAACCACGGATTGATCCACTCGGTAGTGCTTCCTTTGATCGCGTACCGACTTCGTTGCCATTGTGTTCCACCGACGGAAAAACTGGCACCAATAGCCCTGCCAAACAAACTTTTTTTATGAGCTGTAATCAAAAATTCGTTATTGAGTACTTTATTCCGATC
>QQUB01000860.1 GCA_008501835.1 Bacteroidota bacterium | reverse complement strand
TGAAAATATCATCCAATAATGCCCTGGTAAACCTCGAAGGACTTGATCAAATTGATAGCATAGGAACTGATATTACTATTGAATACAACCAAAATCTATCAGACCTGTCTGGTTTTGAATCCATTACTTCATTGGGGGGTATCCGAATTCAACACAGCCATGCATTAACAACCTTAAATGGTTTGGAACAAATCCCAGGTCATTTATCGGAAGGCATAAGAATTGCTGATAATTCACAACTGAATTCCCTGGAAGGCCTAAACCATTTGACAATGGTCGAAGGAAATGTTTATATAGGTCAAAACCCTTCTTTAACAAGTTTGACCGCTCTTCATAATTTACAAACCGTAGAGGGACAATTATATATTGGTCAAAACCCACAATTGTTAAATCTCTCCGGATTGGAAGAATTGTCGGGCCTTGGTTCTTTATCCGTCGGTTATAATGATAATCTCCTGGATATAAATGGGCTAATCGGAATAACCCGCACTGAAAAAGGAAGTTGTACCATTCGGGATAATAGTTCATTAATTGATTTAAGCGGGTTAAATAATCTCACAGCCATTGCCGGGGGATTATACATTACAGGGAATTCGGTCTTGAATTCTATAGAGGCTTTGGAAAACCTGCAATCGGTAAGGGATTATTTGTATCTGGACAATAATGATAATTTGACAAGTCTTGCGGGGCTTCAGAATATTTCTCCGGATTCACTGATCTACCTTCAAATAGGCTATTCGGAAAACCTTTCAGATTGTTCTATCGAATCCCTGTGCAATTATTTACAGGACTCTGGTAATGAAGCGTCTATTACCAATAATTCAACTGGTTGCAACTCGCGAGGACAAATTCTGGAAGCGTGCGAAATTACCTCTTATGAAGATCGCTTACATAATTTTGGAGATTATGTGAAATTATTTCCCAATCCGGCAACTGAATCACTGACCATTCAAATTGAAAATCTGGGGTTTCAAAATACCCAACTGATTTTAACCAACTCATTGGGTCAAAAAGTCTGGCAGGACTCGATTGCTCCAGGTGCAAGCGCCTACAAAAATACCATTGTAATTTCGGAAAATGGATTGTATTTCTTCCAGGTCCGGGGGGAGGTTAATGAAATCATAAAAACCATTCTGGTTTCCAGATGATCGAAGAACCTAAAAAACAAGGCCCGGTTGTTTACACAATCGGGCCTTGTTGAGTAACAGGTTGCAACCTGTATTACGAAAGGTTACTTAAAGAGTACCTGTTGTGATAACCACCCTTCCTTAAACTTCACTTTAACAAAGTAAACTCCAGGCGGTAGATTTTCTCGTTGAATGGTCAATTGACTATTATTAACCTTAGTATATGAACGGATGGCTTTACCGTTTACATCAAAAAGGTAAACATTCTGCATTGGAGATTCCTCCTTGCTATTCAAAGTAATGTAATCATCAGCAGGAACTGGCATTGCCTCAAAGCCAACCAATTGCTCATCGATAGGATTGTTTACATTAACTGTCATACACTCACCCAATTCAAAAGCATTACAAGCACGTGGCAACATATACATGAAAACTGTGTCCAGGTATGCATTACCCTGGTCAGGTCCCATATTTGGACTTGTGATCAATCCGTTGTTGTGAAGGGTGTCAGCACTAAAATCTGTCCCAAATAGCGCATTGATCTGAGGAATGAGTACATCAAGGGTTGGCTTGTCCCACCAGTCCCAAGGACTACCTTGCAGACCTGGCATAACGAATGGATAAACATTGTCTACACCAATATTAAAGACTCCTTGACCTAAACCAGACAGATCAACTTCAACAGTTTTATAAAAATTGACCGTTGCATTAAGCGCATTAGGCAGATCATTAACCGGAGCTAATTCATCATTGTTACCAAGTTCATTCGCCGCATTGATAGCTGCTCTTGTACCTGGAACATTCACTACAAATTCTCCTGTAGTTGGTACGATAACCGGTCCCTCATTATATGGAGCAAATGGATCTGTTACAACGTGGAAACCAACAGATTCCGGCTCATCATCCGTTCCGTCTATCCAGGAAAGGTCTCCAAGAGCACCTCCAAGGTTTACGATGAAAGAAACATCAGAATCATAGCCTACGTGGTTAGGTATGCTGATTGCTGCACTATCCAATCCAAAAGGATCTCCATGGATTTGAGGAATTACATAAGGTTGCAGTGTTTCCGTATCAATAAATTTATCAATTACTACTTCTTCATAATCATCAAGATACCCTACACCATAGGAAATATATCCACCGGTTCCTAAACCAAGGGCTCCGATTTTATCAGGATCAATTCCATATGGATTATCCTGCTCTGCAACTGATTTACGTAAAAAGCGGATACAGGTATAAGCATCCTGAATACCTCTGTATGTTGCTTGGAGCAATGAACTTGTTCTTGCATTTTGATCCGGGGCTAGTGGCAGCCATCCCTGACGATATGTAGCTGCTACGGCTACGTATCCTCTTTCAGCAAGTCTGGTACAGGTGTTAACTACCGCGGAGTCCAGTCTGGAGCCTGTAACCTGCCCATTGAAATATTGAGGAAGAAAACTTCCGGTGTGAAAAACAACGAAAGTAGGGCGTGAAGTCTCAACATCGCCATCCGGAGTGTAAACATCCATTAAAAGGTTAAGCGGCTCAGGAGCACCGGTCAAAATGGAAATATTGGTTCCGTAAATCACATTGTATTCCGCAGATACATCATCGAAAATCGGGTCAATGTAACGTGTGTCCTGAGCATTCAGATTGATGAATGCCAGAGCGAAAAGAAAAATTAGAAAATTGTTGAATTTTTTCATAAACATCGTTTTTGATAAGATAGATAAGGTTGTTTTTTAATTATTGTTTTTTGAAGTCGTAAAGTATTGAGAAATAAGCCAGTCGGCCAATTCTTGGACCTCCATATGCCTGGAATGTCTGCACATTGAGAATGTTTGAAGCACCAAGTTTGAAAGTACTGTTGAGTTTTTTGGAATACACATTTACCTGGGCATCCAACAAAGAGTATGAGGGGATTCTACCCGTAAATTGTGGCGATCCTTCGAAAATAAAATTATCAATCCACTTGTAATTGACGTTAAATCCAAAGTTCTTAACTCTCAGTCCGCCAATAGCAAAATTTATATCCCGTCCCGACAACCCTACATTGTATTTATGCTCAGGAGTGTTAAACGCAGGGATGATAGGATCGTCGGTTACCGTATTCAGCTTGTTCCAGGAATAATTCCCGTTTAACACATAGTTGTTCCAGAAATAAAAATTAAGACCCAGGGAGAATCCCTGTGTAGTCACCCTGTCCACGGCATTAGCAGCCACCCTATATGCCTGAATGGATGTTGGCAAGCCAGTTAATTGATCAAAGCTAGCGTCAACTCCAAGGTTGTAGCCAATAAAATCCTGGTAAAAACTGAAATAATAGGTAGCATCTGCATAAACCTGGTTGAAAAGAGTAGTCCGATAACCAGCCTCAAATGTTTTTACTTTTTCTGGTCTGATTGGGGCAACATCAAAATAGACCAGTTTGTCTGAATCATTGGTATTGAGATAATCTACCAGAGATTCCACAGTGATAAGATTATTAAAGCCTTCAAGGTTTCCTATTAGGATTGCCCTTCCCACATTATAAAACAGGTACTGGTCGTTGAGGGTAGGATTCCTGATCGCAGAGGAAAAAGAGAGTCTCAAGGTGTGATCTTGCCTTGGAGTGAAAACCATAGATGCCGCAGGAGACATTAAAAGGTCGAAATTCTGATTTTTATCGGCTCTGAGAGAAGCGTTTATCTTGAGTTTATCTTTTATTTCAATGGTTCCTCCACCGTAGATACCATATTCATAAGTATTTATGTCCCGGCCAAAGGTATCCAGTAAAAGAGAACCTCTGGAATCGGGTAAATACATCCTGTAATTGGCTCCAACTACCAGGTCCAGGTCTGAAACTCCGTCACCTTCTACGAGATCATTGAACCTATATTCTCCATGTGCATGAACAAGAGCGGATTTGTCATAAAACTTGGTTCCTCCTTCAGCAAAAGAAATCTTGCTGGTTATTTCATTGAATTTTGATTCAAACTCTGGAGTTCCTGGTTCATAAAAAGCATCAGCGTTATTAAGTGGATCTTCCTGATTGGCTTTATTCTGAGCTGCGGCATGCCAGATGACGAGGGAGTCCTGCATGGAAGGGGAACCCAGGAAGGCTGAAATGGCAGCATTAAATTCATCAGGCATACCCAGGTAGTCCAATGGATTGGGATAACCCTCTGTAGCTTTGATCTTAGGCGTAACATTGATGTCCCAGTAGTTCTTGTAGGAAGCTCGCCAAAACTGATCATTTTTTGCTTTACTCTGCAACAAAAGAGCAGTGAAATATGGATCATAAGAGTCACCTGCATCTTCATGTGTTGCATAAAAACGAAGGAAATATTTGTCCCGCTTGTTCAATTCCAGTCTATGCTGATAGAAATGAATGTTCTTAAGGCTGAACCTGTTATCTCCTTGATAAACCGTTGTTCCGGTACTGTAATTACTGGCCAATATCAATTCCGGAGATTCAAATTCTTTTTGAGGTTGTAACCTGAAATGTACGGCACCTCCGATCTTCATATTATGCGAATCGTACTCAACCAGATCGGTTTCTTTATAACCTTTTCTATGAATGATTCCCAAACCTGGCGATGCCAATACCTGGGAGTAATCATTGGCTCCTGCGTATTCGTCACCGTAAATATTCACTGCGTCATATCCTCCCGGGTTGCTTCTATCTGTGTCAGTGCCGAAAACAGGATCGTAGTTGTCCGCTACCCAGTCATCGGCAGAGAAGTAAAAGAAATTCAATTTAAAGGCCATAAAGGCATTCCCGTCTTTATTTCTGATCGCATCTGCATATCTGAAGCCTCCCTCAAAAAGATTTCGTTCACCACCTTTAGCCATGGCAGAAAATCCTTTGTGAACAAAGGGATTTTTAGTCTCCATAGAGATTACCCCGTTAAAGGCATTCGGACCATAAAAAGCAGAACTTGCTCCGATGACCAGGTTCACTCTATTGACATCCAATTCAGAAGATCCCAGAAAATTACCTAATGAAAAATTTAATCCGGGAGACTGATTATCCACTCCGTCAATAATCTGGAGTGACCTTACCGGACTTGTGCTGTTAAACCCCCGGGTATTGATAATCTTGAATCCAAGGCTGGCAGCAGTAAGGTCAACATCTTTTAGAGATCCCAGGCCATCATAAAAGTTGGCAGAAGGAGTTTCCTTGATTCCAATTCCATCCAAAGTTTCGACCGTCAATGCAGCCTGTTGTTGTTTTTCAGAGATTCTTCTTCCTTTGATTTCGACTGCAGCAATAGTGACCGCATCTGAACCAAGGTTTATTTTGAGTTTTTTATCTGCAGAAGTTACTTCCACTTCTTTGGTAGTATAACCAATAAAGGAAACGATCAATGTTAATGGTAAGGGTTGGTCTGTTTTGATGAGAAAATTCCCGTCAAAGTCTGCAATCGTTCCATCTGTGGTACCTTTTACCAAAACAGAGGCATTGATCAAGGGTTCTCCCAGATCCTCATCCATGATTATCCCTTCAATCGTTATCTGGGAATTGAGGATAAGCGGGAACAGCATAATCAGCAGAGTGCTGAAAATTGAATAGTGTGGAAAATACTTCATAAAGATTGTCCTTTTATTAATATCACAGTCCGGAAGGTAACCGGAGTTTCTGTGTTAATTGTTTTTTTGATACTTTTTGTTCGGGCAAATTGTAGTGATTTTCTTCGCCTCTTGTAGTTTTGGTGGGGTGAAAGTAACGGGTTTGACTCGAAATATAAAACCAAATTAGGAAAAAAAAATTAATTGCAATATTTCCGATAGTTAATTTAACGGATTTGAGTCATTGATAATCCCTTGTAAAGCGCTCAAAATTTACTCTTTATAAAGGTAAAGGAAGTTGTTCCATTGGGCTTTTTTATTGGAAAGAACAGGGAAGATCCTGTAAGCTTTATGTTGGGAACTATACAGGATCTTCCTAAAACAGAAGCAGGAATTATTCTGTTGGGTCAGGTTTAAGTGTGAAAGTTCTTTCAACAGGATTTAATGGAGTGTCTACCGCACTTCCATCCTTATTGATCAGGGTCAGAATAATGGTATTTTCACCCATTTCCATACCTTCAATATAATAAGGTTGCCAGGTGTCAATGATATGTTCTTCTCCATTTATTTCGGCTTTCACCTTGTAATCATTTCCAAGATCAGCATTGACCAGGAAAAAATCCAGCATTACTTTTTCAGTATCCTTTTGACCAACGTAGGTTCCTTTTGGACGACTGTAAAAAAGCATAGGTTTGGCATCCAAAGGTTTACTTTCTGTTATGCTTCCGTTTTCAACTTTTGCCTTCACAGCAATATGAGCATTTCCGGACTTAATACTTTCATGATAAGATCTTGACAGAAATGATAATATATAATGCTCTCCGTCAGCGACTTCATAATCAAACGAATTCACATACTTTGCAGCATAAGGCATGTTATCTACAATGAGGTGAATGTGCTGACCTTCTCCGGAATTGGCACACATTTTTTGGTCTGCATCTGGTGTTTGAGCTTTAAGTTTATATCCTTCACCTCCAATAGCATAGTTAAAGGTGCCTTCCTGATATTCCATAGATTCCAACTTTGCATCAGGAAAAGATGCTGAAGGTGTGAATGCCGTCAGTGTATATTTATTGGTTTCTTCAACTTCACTGGTCTGTTCGGTTTCAGATTCCTGATTGGCGGTATCAGTCTTACAGGAAACCAGGAATATATTCATAATAAAAAGGGCAAATAGTAATTTTTTCATGATCAAATCATATTTGTATTTAAATAATTGGATTTTATTCTTTCTGGTGCAAATAAAGTAAATGGATAGCAATAAAACCTGAAAGCATAGGGTTTGTTTTAATTTTATTCGCCAGATTCGGTATAATTTTTCACTCCTTGTGTCAACCTTTGAGTAATTCTTTGCTTCAATCCTTCTGGCTTCATGACAATAATGGATTCTCCAAATCCAAGAATTTCCCGTTCAAGTTCATAATTCAATTTCACATGTATTCTGATCAAAATGCCTTCCTTGGATTTGGAAAGGATTTCCTGAGAGTGATGTAAGGGTTTTGTTATTACATAGGGTGCATTCCTGCGTTTGACAAAAAGTTCTACAGTTTCTACAGGGTCTCCGGTATTTACGGTGACACCAATAATATCTTTATAAAAAGTGTCTGGATTGAAAGTATTATAATGTTTAAAAGGAATGGTCTCCAAAGTGTTTATAGAAACCATTCTGTCAAGGGCAAGTGTCAATAATTTTGGGTGGCTTTCTGATTGTCCGACCACAAACCAACGGTTATTATATTCCTTCAATAGATAGGCATGAAGGATGATTTCACCCGGTTGCCGTGCTTTGAAAGACTGGTAGGTTAGCTGTAATACTTTTTTTTTTAAAATTGCCTTATAGATTTCATCAATAAACTGTAACCCTTTCAAGTGTTCATTTTTGTCAAAATGAATGATTGGAGAGCGCATTTCCTTTTGAGAAGAAACATGGTCTTCCAGTTTTTGCACCATTCCATCCAAATCCCGAAAGTGGGTAAATCCGTGAAATTGTTTCAACAATTCTACTGCGTCATTGAGTTGGGAAAGGTCTTGCTGGCTTAATGGAAGGTTTGTAATACTGTAATCAGGGTCTTCATAGGTATAAAATTTTCGGTCTACCACTATTATTGGAGTATTATACCCTAATTTATCACTTCTCATAAACTGTAAATCCAGTTGAATGGTCCGCTTACTAATACCTTTGTCAATTCCTTCATATTCATCTAACGCATCTGAAACCTTATCAATG
>QQUB01000916.1 GCA_008501835.1 Bacteroidota bacterium | reverse complement strand
CATCGGTCATCATCAACCCATGGGTAACTCCTCCAAAAGCATTTTTCAGGTTGAAAGGGTTTTCTCCCTCCGGACCATAACTTTTCATAGTTACAGCCATCCCCTTCTCCACAGCATCCAGAGCAGATTGATCTCCGGTTATTTCGTAATAACCTATTAATGTTCGAAAGGCAGTAGTTTGGGACCAAAGTTCACCATTAGATCCTTCATGCTGATAACGCAAATTCGGTTTATAAATCCCGATATAACCATCTTCATCCTGGGAATCGATCAGATTATTGACGATTAGTTTTGACTGATCAATAGCTTCCTGATTTCCGGTAAGGAATGCATGACGGACAAATCCATCCCACCAATTCCCGGCAGTTTCTGAATTCCACCACATAATTGATTTCTCCCATGGTTCACCCGTAAGAACCAGATCCCCCATTTCGGGAACATCTTCCAGTCCTCCACGGCGGGCCGTACGGTAAAGGTCATCTTTTTTGATCCCGGGATAAAGGTCGTCCAGGGCTCCCACCACTCCGGTTTCAAGATCATTTCGCATTATATCCAGAATCCAGCCTTTGGGTTTAGTACTTCCTTGTGGCAAGTTGACGAATGCAGGCTGAAGGGGTTGTCTTTCCCTTTCAAAAAAGGTCAGTATTTCACTATCGTCCTGAATGGCATCATCAACCTTATCCACCTGATTGAGGAATTCCTCCCCCTGAGAACTTTCTTTTTCATTATTGCAGGCACCTGCTGTAATCATGACTACGAATATTATTCCATATAAAAATGAATCTTTCATACACCGCTATTTTTTCAGTTTATTGAATTCCTGATACATTTTCAATCGGGGATCCATACCTTTTTCAGCTTTATACTGCTTCGCCATTTCCAAAAGCTCCGTCAATTCCTCAGGATGTTGTTCTGCTACATTCTGATCGTTTCTTAGGTCCGTATTCAGATCAAATAACTCGAGCTCATCATGGGTCACATGCCAACGCAGGAACCAGTTGTCTTTTCTAACCCAATATCCTTCCACATGGTCACCCATTACATTATTTGGATCTTTACTACGGGTGGTAATGACATTGCCCTGTACAAAATCCCTGATTTTCTCCTGCTTTCCTTCGATCACTGAACGGTAGGATTGGCCATAATAGAAATCAGGAACCTCAAATCCTGCATAATCAAGGATCGTAGCAGGAATATCCGCGCTATGGATGATCGCCTCCGTACGAATATTTTTATCGATATGACCTTCCCAGGAAAAGATAATGGGCGACCGGAACGACATGTCGTATATAGAGCCCTTGCCTTTATCCCCACCATTATGGGAACGCATTGGGTCATCCCAGAATTCCTGATGTGGTTCCTGTTCCCATCCATTATCGTTCACATATACAATCAGTGTATTATCGTATAATCCTTTTTCTTTCAGGTGGGCGACCAATTCACCCCAGGCTTCATCAAACCAGGTGCAGTTGGCGTAATACTGTTTGGCTGATTCGGTCATATCTTCATCCTTATAAAGATTGTAATACTTCTCCGGAGCATCAAACGGATAATGAGGCAGGGAAGGAGCAAACCACATGAAGAAAGGTTTTCCTTTTGTTTCCTCCAGGAAATCATAAGCCGGCTGATTGGTTACCCTTGCCAGATCCATACCTTCTCCTCCCATATGTTTTTCAAACCAATTGCCGGTTTTCTGTTCCGCTTCGGTCCAGCCTTTGGTCATGCCATGAGTAAATCCACCAATCTGGTAAGTGAACTCCCACCATTTTCCTCCCTGAAAACTGGCATATCCTTTTTCTGCTAAAATTTTTGGCAATGTCTTGAAATGTGGAAACGCCAAAGATCTTGTATTGAAATACTGCCTGAATTTAACAATGGAATCTTCAGCTATATTTTTTTCAGCTACCATCGATTCAAAAATGGAATCCGCGGTATGATGAAAATCAATGGGCAATATTCCCGTCAGCAAAGTTTGTAATGATGGCCGGCAGTGGTTATCCGAGACGTAACCATCCGTAAACAGGACTCCATTGGCTGCCAGGCTATCCATGTTGGGCGTATGGACATAGTCCGCTCCCATAAATCCGAAATATGGATACCCTTGATCGTCCCCTACAAGAAGAATGATGTTAGGAAGCTCTTCATCAGGGGATTCATTTTTAGCAGATTCCTGTGAACTGTTTTCGCTGCAGGATGTAATAAAACCTAAAAGAAGCCATAAAAAAATATTAAACCTCATATAAAATTGGATTGATTGGTGAATTAATGATTTCTCCTATTTCAACGCCCGGGCACCAGGTTTCCCAGTCATTTCTCTGACCGTCATTTTCCGGTGCTTTCAGGCGCATGTCTTTGTCCATATAAATTACCGTCATAACCCTCCGAATCTCGTTAGTGGAGTTCGCTCCTGCCCGATGGAACACCCATCCGGAATGAAAACTTACCTCGCCAATATCAAAGGGCTCAATAACGTGGGAAAAATCTGTAACCCTTAGTCTTTCCTGCATTAATGATTCGCTATCATCTGAAATAGCCAGGTCACGGCCTTCCACGATCTGATGACTTCCGGCACTGAACTCAAGAGGCCCCATTTCAAGCGGTGTTTTTTGAAGCGGTAGCCAGGCTGTAATGGTTTTATCTGTTGCCAGCGGCCAGTAGTATTGATCAGCATGCCATGGTGTAATACCTCCGCCGGCTTCTTTATAAAGAGCCTGATCATGATATAACCGAACACCATTTACCTGCATTAATTGAGCCGCAATAGATGCAAGCCGCTTACTAAAAACAAGTGATTGTATTTCCGGATCTTCCCGCCAAAGATTAAACAATTGCAAAAAGGCTTTTCCATAAGTATTTCGTTGATCAAGAGGAATGTCAACTTCATTTAATTCATCCACCTTTTTACTAATCACCGCATTAAAATAATGAATCGTTTCAGCATTTAATACCTCCTTGAGCTTAATAAACCTGTTTGATTCGTAAAATTTAATCTGTTCATTGGTCAGAACCAATGGTTGGTTAAGTACTTCGAAAGCCATGTCTATTGAGTTTAATTATGTTGGAGATAAAATTAATCGGCTTTTTTGATGACAACATGGTCGATCTTTTCCATTTATATGCATATTTTTCCATGAAAATTTATAAATCAAGGTATTTCATGATAATTTAAGCAAAAATGAAACTCCAGTTTGAAAATGTACAGATTTCAAAAGCTACGGCTTCCTATAAATTCCTCCGGTTGGATCAACCCGGATTTAATGGCAACTGGCATTACCATCCGGAGTTGGAGCTGACCTATATTGAGAGAGGAGAAGGCATCCGGTTTATGGGAGATCATATTGGATCATTTACCGGGGGTGATCTCGTACTTGTGGGGGAACAGTTGCCGCATAACTGGATCTCTGCAGAAAACCATTCAGAGGAAAATTGCATTGCTTATGTATTCCAGTTTGAGAAAGATCTATTCAGCCAATTCCCGGAATGTATTCCATTAATGAAACTCTTCAGGCAAAGTTCCAAAGGCATTCATTTTTTAAAGCCTTCTGAACAGCTTCTGCTTACCATTCAAACTTTTGAAAGTCTTACTCCTGCGGAACGCCTGTTCACGCTTATGAAAATATTGAACGATCTTCAAGAAGATAAAAACCGTATGCTTCTCTCCAGCATATCTTATAATGAGGCTCCCCCAAAAGCAGCCCAGAACAAGGTTTCTAATATTACCAACTACATCATGGAACGCCTGGACAAACCCTTGCCGTTAGAAGAGATAGCTCATTTTAGTAAAATGACCACCACTTCATTTTGCCGATGGTTCAAAAACGCTACCGGGAACAGTTTTGTTAACTATCTGAATAGTGCAAGAATAGAAAAGGCCTGTTATGAATTATTACATTCGGACAAACGAGTTTCTGAAATAGCCTATTCGACGGGTTTTGAAACAGTAGGTCATTTTAACCGGACTTTTAAAAAACTCAAAGGGATTCCCCCTTCTCAATACCGGAAAAATTTTATTTAATCGGGATTTATA
This sequence comes from Bacteroidota bacterium, assembly GCA_008501835.1. Classification (GTDB taxonomy): domain Bacteria; phylum Bacteroidota; class Bacteroidia; order Chitinophagales; family Saprospiraceae; genus BCD1. The sequence goes on along the minus strand of QQUB01000916.1, from coordinate 3,878 downwards.
AAATGCTCTGAGAAAAATTATGCCGTTTATTATTCATAATAACAACTAATGTCGTAATATAGGCGGCCAAAAATCATACACCATGATGCGCTTTTCTTTTGTTCCTCTTTTGTTTTGTTTACTTACTTCTGTAATCCTCTCAGGTCAAAATGGAGAGCATTCGTTCAGGGCACCTGTCAAACACACCATGCGACTGTCCGGCACTTTTGGAGAATTGCGTTCTAATCATTTCCACTCTGGCATTGACATCAAAGGCGGGGTTGGAGATCCTATTGTGACCATTGAAGACGGTTATGTTTCCAGGATAAAGGTTAGTGGACGGGGTTATGGAAAAGTATTGTACATCACCCACCCCAATGGATATACCAGTGTTTATGCTCACCTCGTGGAATTTGAAGAAAGCATCAGTCAATACATTGAGGATTATCAATACAGGAATGAAACTTTTGATGTTGAGATATATCCTAACCAGGAGCAGTTTGTATTTAAAAAAGGCGAGGTCATTGGTAAAATGGGTATGACCGGACATGCATTTGGTCCTCACCTTCATTTTGAGATCAGGGAAACAGCCACGAGCAAGCCAGTCAATCCACTATTATTGGGTATAAATGTTGAGGATACCCGCAAACCAAAAATGCACGAGATTAGAGTTTATGAATTGACGGATGAACTTAATACCATACATGCGGCATCCTTTGATCTGGTCCAGAGTAAATCTTCAGGACAATATAAAATATCGGGAGACACTCTCTTCGTAAGGTCATCAAAAGTAGGGCTCGCCTTAAAAGCTTATGACCATATGACAGGGGTTTCCAACTGGAATGGCATTTATTCCGGCAGTATGATGGTAGATGATTCTTTGTTTTTTGAATTTAAAATGGACGGATTTGCCTTTGATGAAACCCGTTATATCAATGCTCACCTGGACTACCAGGACCAGGTCACCAAAAAGAGTTATTTCAACCGTTGTTTTCTTCTGCCCGGAAACCAGTTATCTATATACAAAAGCAACAGCAACAAAGGAGTCCTTGAATTAAATACCAACGAGGTCAGAAAAATTACGATGGTAGCGGAAGATATTAAGGGCAATAATACTGTCGCAGAGTTCTGGGTCAAAAGAAGTAAACTGCCCCAACGACAACATCAACCGACCTACAACTATTTACTATTCCATGATGATGAAAACATAATCGACAATGGCTCGATGATGCTTTACATGTCAAAGGGCACCTTGTACGAAGATCTCTATATGGATTTTGCTTTTACTACAGAAGAATCCTCCGGCATTTATTCCAGTTATTACCATATTCACGATTACAAAACGCCGGTTCACAAATACTTCGATCTGAGTATTTTCCCTTACAAATTACCTGATCATCTCAGAGACAAAGCATTTATCGCCTATTGTCCTCCAAAAGGAAAAGTTGTCAATTACGGAGGCAATTGGAATGGTAAGAAACTAAAAACCAAAGTCCGGGATCTCGGGGATTTCACGATTATGGTCGACACCATTGCTCCCACCATAAAACCTTACCGATTCAGGTCAAATATGCAAGGCTGGCAATTGATGAGCTTTGAGGTAAAAGACAATTTTTCCACATCCGGAAGTGCCAAAGGAATGACCTGGTACGCTACCATTGATGACCAGTGGATCCTGATGGAAATGGATGCAAAAAAGAACCGGCTGATTTATACTTTTGACCATAACAGAATTCCCCGGGGCAAGCATCAGTTGCGGTTAACGGTTTGGGATGGCATGGGGAATAAACGGGTGTTGGAGAGGTCGTTTAATAATTAAGTTAGTTTCAGGAGTTCCAAAGGTTCCATGAGTTTCAGGGTTTTAGTGAAAAAAATTTCAGGAGAGTAAACAATTTTCTGTCATTCGCTTTTAATATATAACTATTGGAACCCTTGGAGCAATTTGAAACAATATTGAACAAATAAACAGCATATGACAAATTTAAAACCGGGCGATAAAGCCCCCGAATTCTCAGGCGTAAATGAAAATGGAGAAACTGTAAGCTTAGGAGATTTTAAAGGTAAAAAACTCATCCTTTTTTTCTACCCAAAAGACAATACTCCAGGCTGTACAGCTGAAGCCTGTAACCTTAGAGATAACTACGAGTTACTTCAATCCAAAGGTTATGCCCTGTTGGGCGTAAGTCCTGACAGCGAAAAGAGACATCAGAATTTCATCAATAAGTTCGATTTGCCTTTTCCACTGCTTGCTGACACAGAGCAGGAAACCTTAAATGCCTATGGCGTATGGGGAAAAAAGAAAATGTACGGCCGCGAATACATGGGTGTTTTCCGGACCACTTTTGTTATAGATGAAAATGGAATGATTGAAAAAGTTTTCACGAAAGTGAAGACCAAGGAACACGCGGAGCAGATATTGGAAAATTAGAATTTTCGTTTCAGGTTCGCTGGCTCACGTTTCAGATGGTTTCAGACTCGCAAGCTCGTGTTTCAAGTTGTTGTTAGGTCGTTTAATCAACTTACTTTTAACAAGGTGAAACGATTTGAAACAACATGAAACACTTTGAAACGCGAGTTTGCGAGCTTAAATCGATTTCCCGCAAATCAATCAATCGGACTGCTGTTAAAGACGGCAATAAACACCATGGCCATTTTTTCAGCAAAAGAGTAGGCATTGCCAACTCCGTCTTCGATGATCCATTCCCTTGGATCTCCTTCCCAATTGGTATAGACCAGGAAAAAATCTTCTCCGTTGCGGAGTTGCCATTCATCCCAGGTATTGCCGTATCTGCAAATGAAATCGTATTGCCCTCCGGAACCTGAAATACGCCATTGCCTGAAGTCATTTTTCCAGATGGCTCTCATGGTAATGAGTTCTGTTCCGCTTCTCAATTCCCATGTGGAACGGTCATTTTCCCATTTCTGTCTTATGGTTCCGAAATTTTCGCCAACGGTGTAGGTCCATTGATTCCAGCCTCTCCCGGTAGGCCAGCGAAGGGTAAGGATGCCGTCGGGTTGTTCCTCTTCTGTATAGACGTCCCATTCGGCAAAGGAATCGTTCCATTGCGTTGCTATTCCCAGGAGTTCCTGAGCCTGAGAATAGCAAGCAAAGACAATTACCAGAATAAAGGTGGTAAATAGTCTTTGGAATATTTTGTTAAAACGGCAGGTCATCGTCTGCAGCGGTTACGGGTTCGTCTCCGGCAGCAGGAAACCCTCCTTCCTCAGCAGCAGGTGGCGTATTGGTAGCCTGGGCAGCACCACCTTTTTCGATGCGCCATGCATTGAGGTTGGTGAAATATTTTTCATTCCACTCTCTTCCTCTGAGATCAAAATGTACCTTGATCTGTTCGCCTTCTTCATAATTATCGACCAGGGCGCAACGATCCTGAACCAATTGAAATTTAATAAATTGAGGATATCCTCCACCATCAATTTCAATGACAAATTCCCGCGCCTGAAAAGTATCTGTTTTGTTTTCAGTATCAAACTTCTTATGGAGGCGACCTTCAACTTCAAATGACATGTGTTTGTTTTTTTAGTTTTTTAAATAGGCTGCAAAAATACGAATCTGAAGCCAAAATGCTAACAAGACCCTAAGCTAAAAATTGAATCGGGGCAAAAGCTTCTCACCGTGACGAACCAGGAGCTGCGAGTTCATTGATCGCTTCCCTCAGTTCCTTCCATTCCGGATATTCCTTATACAATTTCATCAATCCTTTATAATCAAACTCCAGGCGAGCAATATGGAACCGGCAAATGGCATTCTTTCTCGCTTCCTGCTCCAGCGTATCTCCGTGTTTATCGGTCAGGGAAGAATACGTTGGAAAATGCCCTTTGGTTTTATCAATGAGCCTTGATTGAATTTGCCAGAAAACCACATTCTCCCAAAGTGGAGA
>QQUB01000412.1 GCA_008501835.1 Bacteroidota bacterium | reverse complement strand
AGCTAATGCAGATAATGCAATTGAATATTCCCGACGCTTTTGCGGAATCGGAGGCAAAGGACTTTGAGCATTATCTCGAACAAGAACTTGAAGATTACTTTGTCATTGAAATCGATAGGAAACTTGCCGGAGGCGGTGGAGTAAACTACTTTCCTGAAGAAAGGTCCGCCAGAATTTCGTGGGATATGTTACATCCGGAATATCATAAAAAGGGATTCGGAAAACAGTTGACCATACACCGGATAAATCACATCAAAAATAACCCAAGTATTAGTGAAATCATTGTCAGAACCTCCCAACAGGCTTTTCAATTTTATGAAAAACTGGGTTTCATCCTATTTAGGACAAAACAGGACTTTTGGGCAAAAGGATATGACTTATATGAAATGAGACTTCAACTTTTGTAATTACGAGCTCATTCAAACATTAAATACACTTACCAAACCTTATCAGGGATTATTTTTTAATAAATTACAAAATTTCATTATTAACTAAGAATTCTTTTTGTAAATTCGTTATTAATTGTGATCAACGAATTTTATTCTCAAGGCACCCAATTTTCAATAAATTTACTCCCCTCAACCCCGTTCCCTGGTGTATTAAATCACAATTTCAAGAGTTACAAATAGCATATCCCCCCATTTGTTTCTATTTAAATGGAATGTCAATCAAGTAGTCAATTAACCTTTGACCTTAAAAATTTTTGATATGCTGATATACATCCTGGTAGCCGTATTAATTATTTTATTGATTTATGTTGGCTGGTACCATAATCTGAAAAGTAAAGCCCGGCCCAAAGCCAAAGAAGCCAGCAATGCCAAGGTAAGAGACTGGAGTGAATCTATATTGGAAGAACACCGAAAATTCACAGATCCAATTGCAGATGATATTGTAAAATTTATTTTTGACAATAAGGAAGAAAAAGAAATGGAACATATCTTCCGAATGATTGTCAGAAATGATGGCAAGCTTCCGGATGATTTGCCCCCAAAGGTTAAGGAATATTTTGAAAAAACCGAACATCTTCCTGACTGGGCCGATTGGGATCTGATAAAATTCGGCCAGGAAAATTATATCAGGCATGGATTACCTATTGCCATGTTACTATTCTACAAATCATTGCCGGAATGTTATACCGGGGCGAAAGGTGCCCAGGTATTATTAAGCACCACAAGATTGAATGACCATTCCAAAAACCTGGAAGTATTCTCCAGGCGGATGTCTGAAACCGGTTTGTTTATATTTGATGCCATGATGCCGGGAGGACTTAACCCTGGCGGAAAAGGTATCCGCACTGCCCAAAAAGTCCGGCTGATACATGCCTCTATGAGGTATTTCCTAAAAAAACGAGGATGGGATACCGAAAAATTCGATGACCCCATCAACCAGGAAGATATGGCCGGTACATTGATGTCATTTTCCTCCCTCATCCTTTTGGGGTTGGAGCAAATCGGCATCAAACTGGACACAACGGAAAGAGAAGCCTATATTCATTGCTGGAGGGTTATCGGTCATGTCATGGGCGTTCATCCGGACCTCATTCCTAATAATGCCGACGATGCCATTTCTTTAGGCATGGCTATTATCAACCACCAAAAAGCCCCCAGTAAAGCCGGACACCGGCTGGCCAATGCTTTGTTAAATTTTTGCGATAAAAAAGCTCCGCCGTTCATCAAAGAAGATTTTCACACTGCCATGATGCGACTCTTGATGGGCGAAGATTTAAGTGCGATGCTAGAGATTCCTCCTGTTTCGGAAAAGAGAATAAAAAGCCTGTCCCGAAAGGTGCATACTTACACAAAGATTCGTGAATGGCTGGACCATTCCACCCTATTCGCCCTGATCATCAAATGGATAGACACCTTTGCTTTAAAATTTTCCTTTAGATACCTTGGGCGCTCCAGGGTCAACTATTTCTTCCTCCCCAAATCCTTAACAAGAGATTAATCAAAACACCTAATTGACATGAATCAACCATTAATCAACTTTGATGAATATGCCCTGGCCGGATTAATTTTTAATGGCGTAGGTTGCCTTTTCTGGGTCGTGGCCTATGTGGTCCTGGTATGGGAGATCCGCAAAAAGAAGTTTGTAGAAATGCCTGCTTATATTGCAGGAGCCAACATAGGGTGGGAACTTGTGTGGGCTTTGATTTACCATCCAGATACAGGGCTTTTATTTGCGTTGAGTTATCAGGCAGCCTTCTTATTGGATTGTTTTATTTTTTATTCCGTTTTGAAATACGGTACTAAACAACCTATGAATCCGGAATCCAGAAAACACTTTAAACTTTTTGCCTTTATCAACTTTATATTCTGGATCTTTTTCACGTACACCTACAACCATGAAGGATACGACACATCCATCGGAGCGAATTCCGGTTACATCATCAATGTCATCTTATCATTGATGTGTATCATGCTGCTTTTCCAAACAAAAGAAGAAGACACCAAGAATTTCTCTTTGTTATTGGGTTGGAGCAGAACACTTGGAACTGGTTTAATCACCGTATCCATGTTTATTTTTTACCCAGATAGCAGATTTGTTCAATTGTTGGGAGTGTCTTGTTTGATTATGGACTTTACCTATATTTATATTCTCGGCAAGCGAAAAGGAACGTTCATGGGACTTGTAAAACTACAATAAATGCTAAGGAGAATCCTACATTTTTTCCTGCCAAAAGGGGTGGACATTGACAATCCTGAAATCAGATCACACAGGATTTTCATCATGGTACTCTTGATCTCAGCGATCGGGGATTTGATGAATATTCCGACGGTGAATCAAATTGAGTTACCGGTTGTTGCCGAGTTATTATTCATCAATTCCATGGTGAATATTATTTTGTTAATCCTTTATAAATACGGATTATCCTTACGGGTGGCAGCCCACCTGTCCATTGGTCAACATGCAATAAGTTTTATCATCCAGGGATATTACCAGGGCGGGGTGGATTCGCCTGCCCTGGCTTCCATGTATCTGATTCCTGCAGTCATCATTTTGCTGCTGGGAAAAAAGGACGCCATTATCTGGTTTGTAATTTCCCTTTTGATCATTATTGGTTTTTTCGTTTACGAAACACAAAATGGCCCATTGCCGGAACAATTCCTCGAATCGGAACAAATTCGGTTTTATGCAACCTCTATTCTAGCGATGAATCTTGTCATTTTTGTCATTTTACTGGTTTATGAAAACACCAAAAACAGAGCTGTGAAGATCATCAAACAACGGCATGATGATCTCGTGGCTACCCAAAAAAGATTGGTCCAGTCTGAGAAGCTGGCCTCTCTTGGGGAATTGACGGCCGGAATCGCCCATGAGATCCAGAATCCATTGAATTTTGTCAACAACTTTTCAGAACTGAGTGTGGAGTTGGCCGAAGAACTTCAGGAGGAGTTTAAGAAGCTGGATATCAAGGGAGAAGATGCCGATTACCTCAGCCAGATCCTTGCAGATATTGTCAGTATCAACAAAAAATCAACCATCATGGAAAAAGGGCTGATGGCATTGTGAAAGGTATGCTAAGACACAGCCGTGGCAGTAGCGGAGAGATGGAGCCCACCGACATCAATGAAATTGCTGATGAATACCTCCGGCTTGCCTATCACGGCTTAAGGGCAAAGGATAAATCTTTCAATGTAACCATGCATACAGATTTTGATGAAAATCTTGGAAAGATCAAAGCCGTACCTCAGGATATTGGAAGAGTTATTTTGAATATTATTACCAATGCATTTTATGCAGTGGATGAAAAAGCCAAAAAGTCAACAACTGGAGAATATTCGCCGACCGTTTGGCTATCCACTGAAAAAACCGGAGATAAGGTACATATCAGGATCAAGGACAACGGGGATGGAATTCCCAAGGAGATCATTGATAAGATATTTCAGCCATTTTTCACGACAAAGTCCACCGGAAAAGGTACAGGACTTGGGTTGAGTATGGCCTATGACATCATTACTAAAGTACATGGTGGTGAACTAAATGTAAAAACAGAAGCAGGAGAATTTACAGAATTTTTGATAGATTTAAACGTCTGATATTAAAACGGCTTGATTAAAACAGCCTACTATGAGAAAACTACTTGTCGTCGATGACGAAACAGACATTAAAGAACTCTTTTTACAAAAATTCCGAAAAGAGATCTTTAAAAAAATGGTCGAATTCCAGTTCGCTCACTCAGGAGATGAAGCGCTGGACATTCTCAAACAAAATGACCATGAAGCCATATTGATATTATCTGATATCAATATGCCTGGCATGTCCGGTCTGGAACTCCTTGAACGGATAAAAATCGAATATAAATCCCCCCCTCCCATAGTTATGATGATCACCGCTTATGGTGACGAACATAATTACAATACTGCCAAAGAACTGGGCGCTGATGATTTTTTGACCAAACCGCTCGATTTCAAAAAATTAAAAGAAAAAATTAATCTATAATGATAAGAATTTTGGTTGTTGACGATGAGGCAGATCTGGAAATGCTCATCAGACAAAAATTCAGAAAGGATATCCGAGAGAAAAAATTTGATTTTCTCTTTGCTTCAAACGGAAAAGAGGCCTTGGAAAAACTGAAGGAAGAACCAGACATTGACCTGGCGCTGAGTGATATTAACATGCCGGAAATGGATGGACTGACTTTGCTTTCGAAACTCGGGGAATCCTATCCATTGATCAAAACGATCATGGTTTCAGCCTATGGGGACATGAAGAATATCCGTACTGCAATGAATCGCGGGGCTTTTGATTTTATTACAAAACCTATCGATTTCCAGGACCTGAGCATTACCATGCAAAAAACCCTTAGGCATGTTAAACAGATCCAGGAAACCCTTAAAGCCATCAAGGAAAATAACATACTCAAAATGTATGTAGATGAGGCCGTCTTAAATTTCATGACCAACAGAGAATACGAGACCAAATTACTGCAAAATGAATCTGTTGAAGCCTCCGTGATCTTCGTGGACATTTGTTCCTTTACCGCCATTAGCGAAAGGGAAACTCCCGATGTGATCGTCGATATGCTCAATAAATATTTCGACCTCATGGTCAAAGAAATCATTGATGCCAATGGGATCATTGATAAGTTTATGGGAGACTGTGTGATGGCAGTTTTCAGAGGGGAATATCACCTGGACAGAGCTATTGATGCTGGAATAGCCATTCGGGATCATATTGAAAACCTTGACCCTGATCACGGGTTTAATCAACGGGTTTCCATCGGCATTCATTCCGGTCAGATGATTTATGGCAACATAGGTTCAAATACGCTGAAAAGGCTGGACTTTACCGTAATAGGTGATGTTGTAAACACAGCTCAAAGACTTCAGGGAAAAGCTGAACCAAATCAAATACTGATAACGGAATCCTGCTACGAAAAGGTTAAACAATCCTTCAACTGTAAACTGGTAGGGCCTGTATCTATGAAAAATAAAGAGAATGACATTGTCGTTTATGAAGTCATTAGTTAACCGGAACTTCTGTTCGCCGCCAAAAGGAGGTTAATTCCCATGAATTCTATGAACTTTGAAAGGCTAAGTAAAGACATATTTACATTCCTGGAGCAAAATCTTGATCAAGAGATCGATTATCACACTGTTGATCACACCATTGAGATCATTGAAAATACTATTACACTGGCCAGCGCCGAAAAAATAACCGGGAAGGATTTCACCTTGCTCAAAACAGCAGCTTTACTGCATGATATGGGCTACACTGAAACCCACATTGAACATGAAAAAATCTCCTGTCAAATATCATCAGACTGGCTGCCAAAATACGGTTATAATCCAGATGACATTGATAAGGTCAATGCCCTCATCATGTCAACAAGAATACCCCAGTCTCCGGCCAATAGATTAGGGGAGGTTTTATGTGATGCGGATTTGTATTATCTCGGAGGAGAGGACTATTTCGAAAAAGCTGAATTATTATACTCTGAAATGAAGCAATTGAAAACCATTGATAACGAAAGGCAGTGGCTTCAGCTTCAAATCGACTTTTTATCCTCTCACACTTTTTTTACGGAAACAGGAAAGAAAACCCGTGAGCCTGGAAAACAAAAAAACTTAAAATCACTTTTAGCAAAACAGAATTCAATTAAAAATGAGTAAGCCCTTTAGTCTGAGAAATACCATAACTGATTTTTTATTAACTGTTGCAGGAGCTGCCCTGGCCTCTTTTGCCTTAAAAGGTTTTCTGGTTCCCAATCATTTTTTCGATGGAGGAGTAACGGGAATCTCCCTTCTTGTCCATGAGATATTCCATTTCAACCTGGGTGTGTTAATGGTCCTGTTCAATATTCCTTTTGTAATAATCAGTTATTTTACCGTAAACAAAAAATTTGCCTTAAAAACACTGATTGCCGTCATCATATTGGGGATCACTCTCAACCTGATGCCTACCGTTGCACTGACAAAAGATAAATTATTGATTTCCATCTTTGGTGGAGCCTTTCTTGGCACTGGTGTAGGACTCGTCATGCGAACGGGTGCGGCGCTGGACGGAATTGAAGTACTGGCCTTGTACACACTCAAAAGGACTTCTTTTACCATTGCTGAAATAATCCTGGGCCTTAACATAATAATATTTTCCATTGCCGGTGTTTATTTTGGCATTGAGGTAGTCCTTTATTCTACCCTCACCTATTTCGTAGCTACACGTACCATCAATTATGTATCTGAAGGGATCCAATCTTATACCGGCGTTACCATCATTTCCTCTAAAAGTCAGGAATTAAAAAGCGAACTTGTCAATAAACTGGGAAGGGGGATCACTGTTTATAAGGGGGAAAGAGGCTTCCTCCCGGGTCAGTTCGATGTCCACGAAGATTGTGATATACTGTTTACAGTGATCACGCGGCTAGAGCTCCGGAGCCTGACTAATGTTGTGGAGCAAATTGATGAAAATGCCTTTATATACGCCAACACAATCAAAGAAGCGAAAGGCGGGATTTTGAAAAGGATTCATCATCATTAAGACCGATTCCATTACAATTACACAACCCTACATTTCACATAACACTACTTTGGCAATGAAAAATTAGGCTTAATTCCTACATTTAAGAATTAAACGTACTATTTTTCACCAAAATCAATAAAAATGGATACCAACAAAATCTTACTGGCCGGGCTTGTAGGCGCGGTGGCCGCTTTCATTCTTGGGTTTCTGTCTTATGGCTTATTATTAACAGATTTCTTTGAAGCCAATTCAGGTTCTGCCACGGGGGTAGCTCGTGGAGACAAAGACATGCTTTGGATTCCCATGGTACTGGGGCATCTGGCCTGGGGGCTCTTCATTGCCTGGGTTTTCGGCAAATGGGCCAGTATCAGCACCTTTGCCGGTGGTGTTAGAGGAGGCGCCATAATCGGATTATTAGTTGCCCTTGCATTTGATTTGATCAATTATGGGTCAACTAACCTCATGAATCTAACAGCTGTAATTGCCGACGTCGTATTAATGACGGTTGTAACCGCAATCGTCGGTGGTGTTGTAGGCGTTATGTTAGGTAGAGGTAAATAAGTTTAAGTAACTAAACACCTCGGGAGGCTAAGCACTTTGGAAAATTGGGCTTAGCCTTTTTTATACCCCTTTTTAAACCTGGTAAAAGCCATACAATGCCACCTTTTTTTCAACAGATCATAAAATTCATCCAAAAAATATTCAAAATGCCCTTCCAGAACCCTATATCCCCAGGAGTCTATATCGAAGAGACGAGTGCCTTTCCCAATTCAGTTGTGCCTGTGGCTACAGCAGTACCTGCGTTCATCGGATACACTCCCAAAGCATCTTTCGAAGGAAAATCCTATCTCAACAATCCAATCAAGCTTACCTCTTTTAATGAATTCAAAACCATCTTTTGTTACCCTGATAATACTCCGCCCAAACCCAGTGTCAAACAGTATAATCCCCAGTATTATCTGATTAAACAGAAAAGC
>QQUB01000031.1 GCA_008501835.1 Bacteroidota bacterium | reverse complement strand
GGTGTACAGATATTCATATTCCGCTGTATCGGCAGGTCCGGTTGGAAAGAATAATTGTGGCTCGAAGATGAGACTGGAATCTCCTTCACAGGTCAACAGATCAGGATCCTCAATTTCTCCGGGAACCGCAAAACAACAATCGACACCTCTGGAATCACAGAAAATCAGCCTGATAAATACAAATGCTCCGGGGTAATCCGAAGGGTTATTAGTGATATTAAAGGTCCATTGACCGTTGACAGGCCCTGTATTAAAATCCTCCAGACATCCATTGTATGGATAATAAGTTCCATCATATTGACCTCCGGAAACAAAATTATTGGGTTGATCATTATCCCATTGGGCGAGATAGCCAATGTCCGGTTGAGCAGTTTCTGCACATTGGACAAAAGTTATTTTCCATTTGGTAAAAAAAGTAAAGGCAAAAGGATCATCTGTATTGGGTCCAATGAGATCAACAGTTTGTCCAGCAGGAGAGGTAAGAGAAACTTCCAGGTTCTCAGACAATTGATGTAAAAAATGCAATTCGACCCCACATAGTCCTTGCATAGGATCGGACAGATCATCATTGAAGTAATCGGTAATATTAAAATCTATGGTAAACGAACTGTTATTCTGAATCAGAATAGTATCAGACAAGCCGCAGTTTTGCGCATTGGCAGTTAAGGGAAGGAGTAACAAAAATATGTAAATGAGTAAACTATGCCTCATATAATTAAGTTCATGGGACTGTTGTCAGGGGAACAAGGTAGAAAGGGAACAAGGAAAAAATGATTTGAGTAAATCTCTTTATGAAACCATTTTGTTTCCTTCAACTATCTTCTAGCCACTTGTAACCCGCAACTATTTTCAAGACGCTATTAGAACGCAATTCGCTGGTTGCATGTTTTTGGGGTTAGGTGAAATTAACGAAAATCTGTGAAAAATCCGTTTCGTCACGAAATCAAACCTGTGCATTAAGATAATCCAGGGCCTCCACAATCTCCTCTCGACTACAAGTCTGATTCACCAAAACCTCCCCTGCGGCAGGGATGAGTGAAAAATTGATCAATCCTTTTTCATTCTTTTTGTCTTGCTCCATCAGGTTAAGGAAAATTGGGAAAAGATCTTTTCCAAAGGGATACAAATCATATGTATTGACCAAAAATTCGGTGATCTGCTCCAGTGTTTTTTCAGCAAGTCCGGCATGTTTGTGGGAAAGGAATGATTCGGCGATCATGCCGGCGGCAATAGCCTCCCCGTGTAAAAGAGGTCTATCCGTTTCCAAAGCATGACCTTCAATGGCATGACCAATCGTATGACCAAAATTCAAAGCTTTTCTCAATCCCTTTTCAAAGGGGTCTTCCTTGACGATACGCTCTTTGACATGAAGGGAAGGAATGATAAATTCCGTCCAGTTAACCTGATTGAGGTCGCTTATTTTTTGAATTTTTTGCCACTCTGCATGATCAGCAATTAAGCCATGTTTGATAATCTCCGCAAAACCACTGCGGGTCTCTTCAAAAGAAAGTGTTTTTATAAAATCAGGATACACAAAAACCGCCTGTGGATTCCGGAATACACCAACGCTGTTTTTTACCTGTTGGAAATCAACACCCAACTTTCCACCAATAGAGGCATCTACCTGGGACAAAAGCGTCGTTGGCATTTGCACAAAATCCATACCGCGTTTAAAAGTCGCCGCACAGAATCCTCCCATATCACCGATCACCCCACCTCCAAGATTAAGTAACAACGATTGTCGATCTGCTTTTCCGGCCATCAATTCCCCCCAAATGGTCTGACAGGTTCCAATGTGTTTGTGAATTTCTCCTGAAGCAATCTCAATTATTTGAAAGTCTAATCCTGGAACATTATCGAGTAGTAAAGGCAGGCAATGGGTCCTCGTATTTTCATCTACAAGAACAAAATGGCTGGAATAATCTTTTTCCCTTAGAAAGGATATTAATTCAGCCCAGGGCTCTCCAACGTAAATATTGTAATCGGATAATTCAATTATCTGCATGGGATTTTTAGTAACTTTTATAGTTTAAAATTGTTCAAGGGGTTAACTTCGACAAGGTGTCGCCTAGCTCTCCCCCAACTCAAAGGCAAAACCTTGAAAATTACCTACTTACTGGTACTGGTACTGGTACTGGTACTAACAGGTAATTTATTTCTTCGACAAGGTGTCGCCTTAACCTCTCCCCGAAGCCAACTCAAAGGCAAAACCTTGAATACTGCCTACTGGTACTGTCAACTGGTACTGGTACTAACAGGCAATTTATTCCTCCGACAAGGTGTCGCCTTAACCTCTCCCCGAAGCCAACTCAAAGGCAAAACCTTGACGACTATCTACTTACTGGTACTGCCAACTGGTACTGGTACTCCTAACAAGGCTATATTTCCTCAAAAACCACCCCAGGCAACCACCCGGTCTCTCCATTGGGCAATTGGACCTTGTGCCAGGTTCCGATTTTATCTAGCAGGTTAATCTTTGTACCTCCGGGAATATTGGCCAGTTCCTGATCTGACTCCGGAGCAGATTTGAGGGCTATTCCATGTTGCATAACGATGGCAGCATTGGTTTCGTCGGACATCTGAACATTACTTTTAGCCAGTAAAAAGGGCAAAAAACAAAAGGCAAAGGCCGCTACTCCAACCAGGAACCCGATTTTACGATGTCTTCTCTCCCTGCCAATCAACCAGAAAATGCCTCCGGCAATGCCCAGCCATAAAAATACCAGTCCAATCACACTCCAACCGGCAGTGGGCATCCAGTTTGACATGGTACGCCACCAATTGTTGAGAAAGAACTCTGGTACTTCCTCTAGAGGTTCGTCGATTTTGGATTTGGCTATGTCCAGATTGTATCGACAATCCTTATTCCTGGGATTTATTTTCAGGGCTTTTTCATAATTCAGAATGGCTTGAGGGATCTGATTCATTCTATAATAAGTATTACCAAGATTATAAAACAAATCTGCTGAATCGTACCCTTCCTCCATCAGTTCTCTGTACAAACTTTCGGATTGTTCAAAATTGCCTTCGATATAGGCATTGTTCGCACGTTCAAATTTCTCTTCAGCATCCTGTCCAAACATTGATACCGATAACAATAAAGAAAAAACCAGTAGTGTTAATTTATTCCTACCCACAATCTATGCATTCTGATTTTAAAGCATGAAAAAATTTATTCGGGGATCGCAAAAATACAAAATTGTTACCACCCGTTTATTCCATAATATTCAATAATCCTTCAGTGATCTGAGATTTGGCCACTGCGGCATTTTGAGCCGTAATCAACTGCAAATGTTCCTTTCGCTTCACTTCCTGCCATTGACTGCTCAACAGAATAAAATCTTTAAGTAAATCCGGTGATTTTTCCTGTTTGATCAGCATACTGAGTACTTTTTCCACCTTGCCCTGACCGATCATTTCCACATAATTACTTTTCTCAGCAACCGCACCGCTCTTTTCCTCCGAATCTTTAATCACCGTTAGATCTTTGCGTTTCACCTTTGAAGCCACCAACCGCTCCAAATTATAGATTTGTTCCTCTGTTTGATCGCAGAACCGAACATACACAACAGCACTCGGTCCGGATTTGGAAGCCATTTTTTTGGCATTCCTGACCACTTGTTTCAAGGACTTCAAATCGGCAATTTCATCGTCATCTCCCTTCAACAGGTTGTAGGAACTGATCCCCAATTTCGTCAAGGCCTCGGAAAGGAACATGGCTGTTTTACACAAGAACAGGGAGTTGTTGATATTGATATTAGACAAATCCCCGATACTCAGGAAAGCAATAGCCTGTTCAGCTTCTATTCTGGTTTCATTATCCCCAAAAACAAAAAGATCAAAATTGAACTTATTGAATTCATTCATGCTGTAAAACAGGTGGTACAAAGCCTTGTAAGCATGACCAAGTCCATAGAAAGTATTATAGGACATGGAGTTCTTTTCGTAATATTTTTTAGCGACGGATTTAGAAGCTTCCGCTGCTTTTTCAATCATAATATCCCCATTGCTGTAATCGTACTGCATCATAGACTGGACACCTGCAATGTAAAAACTCTCCGGTTCAAAATGATCAATAAAGGATTGATACTGACTACCGAATTTATCCACTTTCTGGAGGGTTTCCTTGGCTTCCTTTAGCTTATCTAATCCAGCACTTATGTTTTGTTGACGGATATCATAAACAGCCATGTAGTACAACAAGAGGCCGTTGGCAATATTCCAGTTATCTTTTAAATCGAGTAATTCGAGGTTTTCCTTTGCCTGGGATAGCAATTCTATGGATTTGGGAATGTTGCCTGCCTGAGTAAACTCCACCTGACTTTGGAAGAAATTCCAAAAGGTTTCCAGAACCATTTTAAGTGTGGCATTGGCATCCTGTCCTACTTGCTGGTACATTTCCTGTAAAACCTGGACCGACACATGTGGTTCGTGTTCAAACAGGGATTCAATCAGGTCCAGTACAGATTGTCTGTCCTGTGGAGTAAGCTGGGAAATTGGTATAATCTGTTGATCCATAATAGTCAGGTTTTGGCGATGAAATTGGGATATTTTGTTAATTCTTGGACCTCGGCTGCTTTCCAGATGGTTTTTTATCGGTTGGCTTCCCGTCTTTTCCAGTGCCGGGGCCCTGAGGATTTCGGGTAGCCTGCCCCGGAACATCCGAGGCCGGTACAGGAGTAACAACTCGTTTTCTGACAGGTTTATCCCCAAACAAATCTTCAATAGACTTCGGTCTGACTTCCTGTTCCCAACTAAATCCTTTTAATTTAAGGCCTTCGTGATTTGCTTTACCCATGGGTTCAAGTTTTGATTGCGGTGAAGTGATAAACTTTATCCTTTCTACCTGGTTGCTCCCAAAGGTCAAAACCATCTCACTACATTGCGTTTTATTTACTCCAATATACGCATCTAATTCATCCCGCGCATAATAAACGGTTTCTGCATTACCTTCAACATACATTTTATGAATCTCCCCATCGACAAAGTCCACCCGGATATCTTTTCCTTTTATTTGGTTAAAAAAGAGCTCATCCGGGGAGTTTATGATCAAGGCATTATCCCGCATAAAAATCTTATCAATCTGGTCATTGGCCAATTGCATGTCCAGTGTATCAGCTACAAACTGGGAGGTATCTGACCACATGATCGGATCACCATAGAAATGGAAAATGGAATCCGTACTGCTATAGGCCATGGAATCGCAGAGTGCCTGTAGATTACTTTTATAGACCCTTACGTCTTTATAGGCCAACAATAAACGAATGCTATCCCCGGAATCCTGCACTTCTTCATAGGATAGCAGGGTATCCGCTGCCATAAACAGGGAGTCCCCTTCCAAAACATTTATGAGATAGGGCCGTCCCTGTTTACCTCCTACCGCCCTTAAAAAGCTGGATTCTTTTTTATATGCTGCCGTATCACATACGATGGTCAATTGCTCAACTGTATCTCTCCAAACTACCTCACCGGTAGCAATTCCAAGTCCGGATTCCTGATCATAATCTACCTGTAAGGCTTCCAGGATACGACCCTCATCCACTATCAATGATCGCCCACGGGTGGAATAGGTTTCATTTTTACCATCATAGAAGATGGAATGAGCGGTAATGTTCCGGGTCGAATCCCGGAATTCAGCATCGCCAAGCAGGGATAATTTATCTACGGGTTCTTCATAGATTATTCTTATTGCCCGGGCAAATTCATTATCATTTTCCATCTGGGCATGACCTTTCAACTCATACATCTTCACCCTACCGTCATAGGCAATTGTATCGGCTCGTGCTCTTCTTTCCGGTCCAAAATACTGGGCATTTTCACGAAATTCCGCAATATTATCTTCCGTTTCATAGAATCCTGATTCGCAATAGATTCGACTGCTATCCATGGTAATCAGCGTAGGACCAGCATAATTGACTATTTTGGTCTCTGTATTAAAGATGAGGGTATCTGCACGTAAAACGAAATTTGTGTCCACCACTTCAACACTATCCTTGAAATAGATCAAGTCTTCCTCTACATAATAGTACCCCAGGGTACTTCGAAGCTGGGTTTGTCCATTGGTCAGGACAGCTCCTTCCACATAAGTAGCGGTTTTGGTGTTCAGGTCATATTGGAGATGAGTCGTAAACAGTTGTCTTTCCCCGGTTTGAAGAATGACATTACCCATTAGGTCTGCAATTTTTGTTTCCGCTGAATAGATCAGTGAGTCGGAAAATATGGTAATGGAATCTCCTTGCTGGATAATTATATTGCCTAAGGCAAAAACGTCCACCTCATTTTCAATGATGGCTGTATCACAATACATGAAAACGCTATCCTGACTCAATTCGACATTACCGGTGAGTTTCTGGATCATTTTGCCTTCCTCTCTCAAATAATCAAAAAAGTCGGCAGCGTCAATATTTATTTTACGGGAAGAAGTATCCTGTGGAGTCTCCTCTGTTACCTGTCCCATCATAAAACCGGGGATGACCAAACCAACCAAAAGAACCAACAGGATCCTGCCATATCTCAACAAACTATTTTTCATATTTATCTTCCAGTATCTCCAGGTGATGAACAATGTGATGTGCTGTAAAAAACAACATTTCTCTAACGGTGACTTTTCCCAAAAGCGGATGAGGCAATAAATAGGCATCCAGATCTGCTTCTTTCCATTTAAGGGTTTTATTCGCCAGTTTTTGGTATTCTTTTGAAAACTTTGCTATTAACGATTGTTTTTGTTCCAGGGTCACCGATGGCGGCACAAACCTGGATGGGGCTTGTCCTCCCTTAGTCAGTTTTTCATTATATCTGGCGACCAATGCCTCAAAATCCCTCGGTGGTCTGTTGGGCTTTCCAAATTTCATTTGATAAACGAATTTTGGTAATAAAAATGCCTGGTTTAAGGGCACTACCGATTTTATCAGATGATCCAGGTGCTGGCCGGTGGTCCACTTACCTTCAGGTCCTTTTTCAAAAGCTTCAGCAGATTGTTTCTGCATCCAATCTTCCAGCCGTTTGCTATTTTCTTTTATTTTATCGCTTATCGATTCTCTACTATGGATCATAATCAAAAAATTAACCTGATTAGGAATAAAAAATTGTTCAGTATTAATGGTTTTTAGAGAAATTTAAGAGAACGTTTAGATTTCTTTTCAACTGAAGGCCATTATTGTTTGTCATAAATTTTCAAGGGCTTAAAATACATTAAAGTAGCCTTACATCCTTTTCACACCTTCATTAATAGAAAAATGAAATCAAAAACCGTCATTTTCTATCGTGTAAAGTATATTTGCTCACAAAAATAAAAACTATGATCCAAAGAATTCAAAGTGTTTTCCTTTTGCTGGCGAGTGCTGCGACTTTTGGTCTTTTTGGTTTATCGTTTGCCAAATCAGATCAGGTCATCGCCGATTCCCAGCTTTTCAGCGACCAGCAATTCAATTTAATGGACGATACCGTTTTAATGGTATTATTCTGTTTGGCGGGTGCCATTGCGTTTCTGGCAATTTTCCTTTTTAAGAACAGGGTTTTACAACGTAACATCACCTTATTGTCGATAGTGGTTAGTTTGGCAGCTATGGGATGGAGCGTTTTTCAATTCACTCAGGATGCTGCTTCCAAAGCAACTGGTGCGGTTGAATTTAATTTTGGGTTAGGCCTTCCTGTTCTTGCCATCATTTTCGCAGCTATTGCTGCCAGATTCATCAAAAAGGATGATAAGCTGGTTCGGTCTATGGATCGATTGAGATAATGAAGAAAAAATGTCAATTGACTGCAAACAAAAAAGGCTTCCGGTAATTCGGAAGCCTTTTTTTATCTATGAAAAAGCTTTCAGTTTTAATAACTGGAAGCACGCTTCTTCGCAGAGTAGTTGATGATCAGCTGTCCTGATTTCCTCAACTGCGTTTTAACGTCCTGAACAATTCCCATGGTTACATTACCATCAACCCGGA